>CAYYUL010000045.1:0-5299 GCA_964474915.1 uncultured Candidatus Saccharibacteria bacterium
GAGGCCGATGCCTTGCGGGCTTGGACGACAACCTGCTGTGCCTGATCAAACAAAAAATCGTCATCTCCGGAAAATCCCATCCCAGGACTCACAAATCCTTCCGTAGAAGAAGGTGCAGATAACTCTTCTTCGTCAATAAAGGTATGCTCCACTTCCTCGCCTTCCTTGGCCAGCCACGCTACCACCTTTCTCACTTCTTTTTCTGAAACATATGCCCCCTGGATTCTCCTGGGCTTGGTAAGCTCAGCGGATAAAAACAGCATGTCCCCCTGCCCAAGGAGCTTTTCGGCTCCCGCCGTATCAAGAATCGTCCTGGAATCAATCTGCGAGGCGACCTGGAATGCAACCCGCGAGGTAATGTTCGCCTTAATGAGCCCTGTGATGACCTCCACAGAAGGGCGCTGGGTGGCAATGACCAGATGAATGCCCACTGCTCTTGCCATTTGAGCCAATCTCACGATCATGGCTTCAATCTCTTTCCCTCTTGCCATCATGAGGTCCGCCAATTCATCAATGACTATGACGATATAGGGAAGATTCTCCATTCCCTCTTCATGTTCCTTTTTCTTTTCCAATCTCTCCTGGGCATAGAGAGCATGGTATCCTCTAAGATCCCGCACCTTATGGGAGAACAGCACCTTGAATCTCCGCTCCATTTCTTTGGTCGCCCATTTCAGCACATTGATGGTGCGATGAGTATCCAGCACCACGGGAGTCAGCAAGTGGGGCAAATCGCCGTATACTTGGAATTCCACTCTCTTGGGATCCACCAGGATGAAACGCAGCATATCGGGAGTGTTCCGGTAGATCAGGTTCAAAATCACGTTATTGAGAGCGATTGTCTTTCCGGCTCCCGTAGCCCCTGCAACCAAAAAATGAGGCATGCGGGTGAGATCTGCTCCTATGGGCTTTCCCGAAACGTCTCTTCCCAAGTTCAAAAGCAATGGGGCCTCGCTCTTTTGGAATTCCTGCTGCTCCATCAAGGATCTCAGCCGAACCGTAGTTCGCACCTTATTGGGGATTTCCACTCCCACAAGAGACCTGCCCGGAATCGGAGCTTCAATTCGAATTGGGTGTGCCGCCAAGGCCAGCGCAAGATCATTGGACAATCCGGTAATCCGGGAAAGCTTTACGCCTTCAGCCGGCTTGAACGCGTACTGGGTGACCGAGGGCCCCACATTCACTTCTGACATTTCCACGTCAATGCCGAAATTCTGAAGGGTCTTCTTGATGGTCGAGGAATACTTGGTGACGTCTCCGGCGTTCGGAGCGCCTTTTTCAGCCTCCAAAAGATTCAAAGGGGGAAGCAGAGAGCCCTTCGCAGGACTCAGATGCAAAAGCTCGGGGGCCTCTGAATCCTTTTGCTTTAATACCTGAGGTTCTTCCAAGGGCTCTGGCTTATCAATATCCTCTGCTCGAAACCGCGGCTCAAAGATTTTCTTGATGCTGTTTCCTATGAAACTTCCTTCTTCGTCATCTAACTCCTCGTGGGGAACAAGATGCCAGAATATAATCAAAGAGATTGCGACTCCGGCCATGAGAATAATCTCCGACACCCAAAACCCGAAGATTGAGGAAAACATCTGTGAAGCCGCGTACCCAATCCATCCGCCATACTCTTGCGCCTGCGTGCTTGTTCCTCCAAGCACTCCAAAAACTCCGCTCGTAGAAAGTATGAGCAGGAAAAGCCCTGTCCATACGAGACGCACGGAGTGCTTTTCCATGGCAAACAGCACGACAGAGCACAAGCCAAAAAACAAGGGCAGCATATACGCCACCGTCTTGCCGAAAAGAAAAACTGCAAGCTGGTAGAACAGTTTTCCTCCAATTCCGGCTTTCTCGAAGAAAGCGAAGAAAAGCACGATGCAAAGCACAATCAGAAATACTGCGACTATCCATCGCTGGGTTTGCTCCGGAAAAGAAAACCAGCCTTTCCGGGAAGAAGGAGCTATTCTCTGATTCGTTTTCGCTTTTTTACCGCGCTTTGCCACTTGATTCACACACAAATAATATTCTCCTAGTATACCAGAAAACGAAGGCGGGAAGAAAGATAAACCCTACTGTTCCATAAGAAAACCTACTGGAATCTCTTATATGCCAAGCTGCGATGTCTTACTCCATATAATACGATCTCTTTTGCCCTGTGGTTAACCCAAAAGAAAACTCGCCAGTCCCCAATTCTATATTTCTGTAGCCCCTGCAAATCTTTTGGAAGATACTGTACGGGCTTTCCAATACTTGGGTTGCTGGCGAGATATTCAAGTTTATCAAAAATACGTTTCGCAACTGCTTGATCGAGCCGTCTCACATCCTCTTCAAAAGAAGAGGTAGACGTAAGTTTATACATGGAGCAGTTTTCGCAGATCTCTCGCGCTTCTTGTTTTCCCTAGCAAATGCTCCTTTTTCGCCTTCCTCATTCCTGAAAGAAATTCCCTGTCTGAACCCAAGGAAAAATCTTCAAATTCACTCATGAATTCGCTCCATTTTTTGTATGCTTCCACCATGGAAACCATGACTCTCTTTGGAATAGCAATAGTATTTGCCTGTGTGCGAGTGCCGTTCATATAATGTATGATACCACCTTCCAATAAAGTGTCAAAATATAAAAAAACAGCGCGTGAACCTGCGAGAATCAATTCTTTGACTTCTGGAATCCGGTGCCCGCGGGTATAAGCTTGCCGATGATGACATTCTCCTTGAGCCCTTTCAAAGAGTCAACTTTGCCTTCCAAGGAAGCGCGAATGAGTGTCCTGGAGGTCTCTTGGAAGGAAGCTGCTGACAGGAAACTGTCTGTGGTAAGGGCAACCTTGGAGATTCCAAGCAGTATCTGGGTGCTCGCGGCCTCATCCTTCCCCGCTTTCTTCAACCTTGCATTCTCTTCCAGGAACATCGTGCGCTCCACCACCTCTCCTTCAGAGAACGAGCTGTCCCCGCGCTCTTTGATGCGCACCCGTGAAAACATCTGGCGTGTAATCACCTCGATATGCTTGTCGTGGATAGAGGCCCCTTGGGACGTATAGATCTTCTGAATCTCTTTCACGATGTATTTTTGAGTTGTTTGGACGCCACTCGTCTTGAAGAGCTCTTTGAGGTCAAGATTCCCTTCGCACAGCTGCTGGCCCTTCACAACCTTGTCTCCTGTCTTCACCCATAGAGCATTTTTGGAAGGGAATTCATATTCCAATATGTTTTGCTCTTCCTCTTTCTCGGATTTTGCCTGCCCTGAGTTTTGTCGAAGGGTTTTTTTTGATTTCTCCACTGATTGTATCTTCATGGTTCCGTCGGCAGAAATCTCTTTTACGAACCCGTCGGCCTCAGCCAGCACGGCTTTGCCGCCCGGAACCCTGCCTTCAAAAATCTCCTCCACCCGGGGAAGACCCTGCGTGATGTCTCCCGTTCCCGCGACTCCTCCCGTATGGAAGGTTCTCATTGTGAGCTGGGTTCCAGGCTCTCCGATTGATTGGGCCGCCACAATACCCACGGCCGATCCCATGGGAACCAAAGAGTTCGTTCCCAAATCCCACCCGTAGCAATATTGGCACATCCCTCTGGCTGTATTGCAGAAAAGCGGAGAACGGATCCTGATCTCCTGACAAGATTCGTCGTCAGAAATCGCATATGCCTTCTTCCAGCTGATAAACTCTCCCTTTTTGAGATGTCCCTTGATATCTTCCATGGATTTTCTACCCGCAATCTTTAGGGCAAAGTTCTGCCCAAGCTCCAGCGCGTCCTTCTTGGTGACTACAAGGCCTTTGGTATCTTTGCAGTCTTCTTCCGAAATGATGACGTCGTGCGATACGTCCACCAAGCGGCGCGTTAAGTATCCTGCCGTTGAGGTTCTCAATGCCGTGTCAGCGGTTCCTTTTCTCGCCCCGTGGGTTGAAATGAAGTATTCCAGAACGTCGAACCCTTCCTTGAACGAGGATTTCACGTGAATCTCGATGATGCGCCCTGCAGGGTTGATCACGAGTCCCTTCCTGCCCGCCATTTGCACGGGCTGGGACCAGGAGCCCCGGGACCCGGAATCAATAATGGAAAACACGGATCCTCCATGAGGCAAAGTCTTGGGAACAAGCTTTTCAATGGCTGACTTTACCCCTTGCCAGATCTCAATGACTTTGGCGACTCTCTCTTCCTTGGACAAGAGCCCGTGATTCCAGTGCTCGTCAACAACTCCGATCTCCTTTTCAGCTTGCTGAATAAGGCCTGCTTTCTCTACGGGCACGAGAAGGGCGTCGATCCCCCGCGACACTCCAGATTTTGTCGCATACTCAAATCCCAAGTCCTTGATGCGGTCTAATGTTTCTTCAACGACCGAGGATTCGTAGTGTTCCACGATGTCTCCCACAACATGCTCCAGCTTCTTGGCCGACACCTGATCATTGATAAAAGCGTATCCTTGAGGAAGACAGTCGTTAAAAAGAATTCTGCCGGGACTCGTTTCTATGAGATCTCCCTGAAGCCTCACGTTCACCGTCTCCTTCAAAGAAATGACGCCTTGCTCCACGGCAAGGAACACCTCCTCTTTGGAAGAGAAGGACTTTGAGGGCTTTTCTTTCCCTTGTTCGATGCCGGTAAGCCAGTATGATCCCAGAACCATATCCTGCCTGGGAACTACCACTGGAGTCCCGGTTGCGGGCTTCAGCATATTAGACGAAGAAAGCATGAGCTCGCGCGCTTCTTTCTGAGCCTCGTCTGAAAGAGGAACGTGGACCGCCATCTGGTCTCCGTCAAAGTCTGCATTGAACGCCGGGCATACCAAAGGATGCAGCTGAATGGCCTCTCCTTCGATAAGAATGGGAGTGAACGCCTGAATGCCCAGGCGATGCAGCGTGGGAGCCCGGTTCAAAAGCACGAGTTTGTTCTGCACCACTTCTTCCAAAATTGCCCATATCTCGTCTGTTTCTTGCTCAATAAGGCGCGCGGCTCCTCTCACGTTGTAGGCCAGCTCTTTCTCTAACACCTTATGGATGACAAAAGGCTTGAAGAGCTCCAACGCCATTCTCTTTGGAAGTCCGCACTGGTGGAGCTTCAAGTTGGGACCCACCACAATGACCGATCTTCCCGAATAGTCCACGCGTTTTCCCAGCAGGTTCTGCCTGAACCTTCCCTGCTTTCCCTTGAGCATGTCAGCCAAGGACTTCAAAAGCCTTCGGCCCCCTGTGGTGGCCTGGGTCATCGTCCCTTTTCTCATGGAGTTGTCGATCAAAGCGTCTACCGCTTCCTGGAGCATGCGCTTTTCGTTGCGCACGATCACTTCGGGGGCTGCGATATCCAAAAGATATTTCAATCGGTTGTT
>CAYYUL010000046.1:0-1111 GCA_964474915.1 uncultured Candidatus Saccharibacteria bacterium
CTCCAAAAGCTTGACTTTTCGGAAGAAAGGTGTCATATTTTTGTTAGTTCGTAAACCATAGTAGCAGAGGAGGTTCTCATGCAACGATTAGGGTGGATGCTTTTTGGTATCCTCGACGTGATCTTGGTTGCGGGCTTCATAATCCACATCCAAGCGGTTCGGGGTTACGAAGCTCAAGTCGCGGACTTCAGGCAAGAGATGGATCAGATCAAGAGCAACCAGGGGCATTTTGCAGACCATACAGGAGACGTAAAGTTGGTCTCTCTCGTGGACGAGAAGACGGGCAAGCTGAGGTATGAGGCTCTCGACCCGAAGTTTCTGGATGCTTTTTGGAAGACAGATGCTCAGGTTCTGAAAATCCAGCGCGCGCTGGGAAGCTACGGGTATAAGAAAGGCGGAGAGCCGAATCCTGTGACCTTTGACGTCGCACGAGCATTTGACTCTAAAGTGCATTCCGCAGAGTTTCTGCTCAAGTCAGGATACTCAGAATCCGCAAGGGCTCTTCTGTTGAGCGCATTGGCGGAAGCAGACGTTGATATCTATACCTGCGGGAAGGCGCCAGCAACACATTCATTCTACGAGTCAGAGCTTCCTTTTGAACTCTTGCCCCTGCTCCAAGGATCCCCTTACACCGCGGTTTCCTACAAGAAGGATACGGTCGACGGGGAAAGGGTTGTACAAGTAGGGGTCAGTAAAGAAGATTCTTATATGAAGGGGTGTTGATTGCTCCCGAGCCGCTGGATTCGTTCAGCGGCTTTTCTTTTGATTCACAATGGTTTAGGATATTGCTGTATGCCGATGTAGCTTAGTGGGCGAGAGCAAACTGCTTTGTTCTCGCGGGCGATTGGTTGCTTACCCTGGGTAAGCAACCATGTGAGTAATCGCCCAGGAGATTCCGTTTCAGTAGTATAGAGAATGAAATAACAGCATATACGCCGATGTAGCTTAGTGGCAAAGCAACGGTTTCGTAAACCGTAGACGGCAGTTCGATTCTGCCCATCGGCTCCGCTCCTTGTTGACAATTTTTATGCTATACTTGATGTATGGATATGAACGAGGAAAAACTCAAAGAAATTCTATGAGCAGAAAAGAAAACCCATTTTCTATCATT
>CAYYUL010000046.1:1121-5237 GCA_964474915.1 uncultured Candidatus Saccharibacteria bacterium
GAAATTCTAGATGGAAAGTTTGGCAAGATTGATACAAAGTTTGAAGAAACAAACCGGCATTTTGATATTGTAGCTGAAGATCTTACATCAAAAATCGAGCTTGTGGCAGAGTCGGTGTCGGGCATTCAGAGCCAGCTTGTCGCCATTCGAGATATGGTAGTGAAGAATACAGAAGATATCGAAGTCATAAAAATGAATGTGGATTCCATTAAACAGATGCTGCGGCGCAAGGTAGATTTGGAGGAGTTTGAGAAGTTAGAAAAACGAGTTCTCAATTTAGAACAAAAAGTAAAATAAAAGCAACTCTTTCGTAAGGAGTAGGTCGCGAGTTCGAATTTCGCCTTCGGCTCCAAACTTGACATAGTCCTTTAAGATAGGGTATTGTTTGAGTAGCTCGTAAAGAAGGAGAAGGAGAACCATGAAGGGCGTTTTCAAGGAAATTGTGGATTCCGTATGCGCTTTGGCTGCTATAGCAATTCTCTTCGGAATGACGGTTCACACAGTTCACTTATTCGGCCAATCGGCCGGCTGGGAATGGGCGGCAGATAATCTGTTTTGGATCAACGGCTGGGTTCCAGCACTGGCAGGATTCTGGTTGGTTGTATTGGGAATGACTTTCCTAGGCCTAGGTGTTTTGATGCCTAAGATCTTGGATTGGCCCGAACCAAGACCCCCCGAAGAGAAAAGGTATGGCAGAATGTTTTCTGCGGTACTCTTTTTTGCTGGCGCCTTCATAGTAGAGGAAATTATAAGACTCTACCCATTACCCATCTCACTGTTTGTGGCTTGTGTGGTTGCCTCGCCGCTTGTCCTTCTTCTTTTTCCAGAGGAACGAGAAGAAGTGCGAAACGGAACACAAGGAATCTAATCCAGTAAGTTTGATAGTACCCCCCCCGTCAAATCTATTAACCAGCGGGGGCTTTTCTTTTTCCGGAAAATGGGAGATAATAGCGCAATGGCAAAGAAAGAGATCCAAGAAACGCTGAAAGAGCTGGAAGCTAACATCCGCCATTTGGCGGACTGCCTTTGACGTTGTAAAGAAACAAAAGGAACTGAAAGAACTTGAGGCAAGATCGGAATCCCCGGATTTCTGGCAGGACAGGGAGCAGGCAGTAGAGGTTACCAAACGAATGGCAGAAATCAAGGAAGAGACTGCGAGCGTGGAAGCATTGAAGAAAGAGTTGCAGGACCTGAACTCTTTGCTTGAAATGACGGAAGAGCAGGATACAAGCATTCCTGAATTGGAAAAACAGGCTGCACTATTGGCAGGGAACGTGAGAGAAGAAGAGCGGAGGACGTTCCTTTCGGGTCCATACGATAGAAACAGCGCATTCGTGACCATTACGGCGGGAGCGGGAGGACAGGACGCGCAGGACTGGGCCACTATGATGCTGCGCATGTATGAGCGATACTGCCAAAAAAAAGGATGGGAGACGTCGGTGCTCCACCAGTCATTCGGAGATCCGGGCGGAGAAGGAAGAATAGGGACCAAGCAGGTTTCCTTCGGAGTAAAAGGGTCCTATGCCTACGGGTTGCTGAAAAAGGAAAGCGGAGTCCACAGGTTGGTTCGCATCTCCCCGTTCTCTTCGCAGTCTTTGCGCCATACATCCTTTGCTTCGGTGGAAGTGATTCCGGAGATTAAAAAAGAGGACCGAACGCAAATACAGATAAAGCCGGAAGATCTTGCAATAGACACCTTCAGGTCATCGGGGCCCGGAGGCCAGAACGTGAGAATAAAGAGCGCGCAATGGATCAGCTCTTGGCAAAACTCTTGTTTCTTCAGGAGCAGGAGCGCGAGAAGGAAATGCAGGCGCTGAAGGGCCAGAAGCGGTCCATTGAGTGGGGGAGCCAGATACGCTCCTATGTGCTTCATCCGTATCAGATGGTAAAAGACCATCGCACGGGGCAGGAAACTTCCAATGCAGAGAGCGTGCTTGACGGGAACCTCGATGATTTTATTGAAGCAGCCCTTCGACTTCGCTCAGGGTAAACGTATATGATCATTTTTGAAAAGGTAACAAAGATATATCCTCCCCAAAGCGTAGCCGTGGAAGACGTTTCGTTTGAGGTGGGGCAGGGGGAGTTCGTGTCCCTGGTGGGAAAATCCGGGGCAGGAAAAACCACGCTTTTAAAGCTCTTGCTTTCAGAAGAAAAGCCCACGGCAGGCAATATTTTGTTCAAAGATATGAACGTGCATGATATTCCGGATTCCCATCTCCCGTATTTCCGCAGGAAGATAGGCATGATCTTCCAGGATTATAAGCTCTTGCCCACAAAAACCGCCAAAGAGAACATTTCCTATGTGTTAGAGGTTATGGGAGCTGAAGAGAATGAGATAGAGCGGGACGTGGACGAGGTACTCTCTCTTGTAGGGCTTCAAGAACGGGGCAATCACTTCCCCCACCAGCTTTCCGGAGGAGAAAAACAGAGGGTCGCCATAGCAAGAGCTCTTATCCATAGGCCGGAAGTGATCATCGCCGACGAGCCCACGGGAAATCTTGACCCGTACCACACGAGAGACATCATGAAGCTCTTGATCAAGATCAACGAACTGGGAACTACCGTAATTCTGGCCACGCACAACAAAGAGGTGATCAACAAGCTCGGAAAGCGAGTGCTTACCGTGGATTCTGGAAAGCTGATTCGCGATGAGCAAAAAGGAAAATTCATCTTGTAGTATATGATGTGGGCTTCAATCAAGAGGATAGTGAGATACGGCAGGCAGTCGTTCATGAGGGACAAGGGGTCTTCTTCGGCCACCCTTCTCATCATGGTGGTGACGCTGACTTCCATAACTTCTCTTGTGCTCTTGCGGGGAGCCGTGGGATTCTTGGTGGACGGCCTGGAAAAGCGCGTGGATGTGTCAGCGTATTTCTATGACACTACGCAGGAGCAGCAGATTCTCGATCTTAAAGAACAGTTGCTCTTAATGCCGGAGATCAAAGACGTGACCTATACCTCCCAAGAGGAGGCGCTGGCCATTTTCAGGGAGGCCCATAAAGACGACCCCATCATCATCTCTTCGCTGGAAACCGTGGGAAAGAATCCTTTGCTGGCTTCCTTGAATATGAAAACCAAGAAATTTGGAGATTATGCGAAAGCGGTGGAGTTTCTCCAGGGGCAGGATTATGCCCCTTTGATCTCAAAGATCGATTACCGAGACAGGGCCCCCGTGATTAAACAGATTTATTCTTTGACGTCTGGCATCCAGCTGGCAGGCATCTTTATGAGTATTGCATTTTCAATCATCGTGATGCTCGTTACCTTTAATACGGTGCGGCTTGCCATATACAACGCAAGCAAAGAGATGGAAGGGGTGCGGTTGGGGGGGGCTGGCAGCGCCTTCATCAGAGGGCCTTTCATTGTTCAGGGAGTTATCGTGGGAGTGACCTCGTCTGTGATCACGCTTTTGCTTTTTATTCCTATCGTATTTCTGCTTAACGGGTTTGTAGAGCGCTTGCTTCCGGGATTTGAGCTTTCCGCATACTTCTTTTCCCACATTCCTTTTCTCTCCTTGCTCCTGCTCGCATGCAGTATTGGCTTGGGAGTGTTTTCCAGTCTGTTTGCAATCCGCACGTACCTGCGGATATAATAGGGATCAGCACTATTTAGGAGAAGGAGGTTCGTAATGGCTACCGTGCTTGAAAGGGTGATAGAGGTTATCGTTGACATACTCGGTCTGGAAGAAAAGAGAGACGAGGTTGTTCCGGGAGCTTCGTTCGTGGACGACTTGGGAGCCGATTCGCTCGGCGTCGTCGAGCTTGTCATGAAGATGGAGGAAGAATTCTCCAAAGGGGGCCGCGAGCTCAACATTTCGGACGATGAAGCATCGAGGCTCACGACAGTCCAGGATGCCGTGGACTACCTCAAAAGCGTTGGGGTGGAAGACGATGAAGAAGCCGATGAAGCTGAGCCCAAAGAGGTTCCCGCCCTAGCCCAGGAAGCGTAACAACACCTTCCGCGCAGAGCGTCTCGCTATGAGGCGCTTTTTCTTTCTAGTTGCTCACCCAGGGTGAGCAACCACGGGTGAGCAACTATCTTATTGAAAAAAGAATAGAAATGAGGCATACTGGATGTGCTTTTTGCGGGGTCGTCTAACCCGGTAGGACTATGGAC
>CAYYUL010000047.1:0-4055 GCA_964474915.1 uncultured Candidatus Saccharibacteria bacterium
ACGAATGGAATCTCGCTCATGGCATCTACACCCAGAGCGCAGGAAAGATCCGGCATCACAAAGATCTTAATAAGCACAACAACAATCCTGATAATATTATTAGACTACCGTGGGCAGAGCATTGGCGCATTCATGCGTCATTGGCTTCTTGGAGGCATCATAATGATGTTGAGTATGTAAAGAAACTTGCAGAAGGACGCAGGCTTTTCATTAAGAATAATCCAGAACGTATTTCACAACGCATTTCTGAACGTAATAGAAAAATGTGGAAAAATCCAGTGTATCGGGTTGCTCGTATTGCAGCGGTGAAGGATCTTTGGAAAGACCCGCAGTACCGAGAGTTTATGAGCGAGAACTCCAGCGCAAATCTGAAAACACTCTGGCAAAGGAAAGATTTTCAAGAGCTGATGTCTGCATTGAAATCCAAGCAACAGAAGGAAGGGTGGCAAAACCCTATGTATAAAAAAAAGGTGGGGCAACACATGGCGCGGGTTTCTGAAAAACTCTGGAGAAATCCGGCGCATCGCGCCTATATCTCCGAGCTGATGAGGATGCGCATGAGTGATCCTGCGCAGAAGGCTAGACAGAGTAAGATAGCGAAGCTCCTCTGGAAAGACCTCATATATCGAGCGAAGTTTCCTGAAAACCACTTTAGCACGATGGCAAAACTCCTTTGGGAAAAAGAGGGGATACGAGATATACACCGCGCAAAGGCTAAGAAGCAATGGGAAGACATCGTATTTCGAAAGCAGCGTATTGAGGAATTGCGAGTACGTGGAAAGCAACTTGCATCTTCAGACCCTCAATATTTCAAGAAGCTTGCCGGGAAGGCAGCAAACTCTCTTCGTCAGAAGTGGAGCGACCCTTCGTACAAGGAACGTGTCGTGAAAAGCAAGATACTAAATTTTGCTTCGCGCCTTTTCATGCAAGAAGGATTTCTTACTCCAGCATTATACGACCAAACACGTACCAACAATGGTATTCCCAGATCAGAGAAAGCAGTGCAGTATTTCGGCGGTTTTGAAGAGATGCTTGAAGAAGCAAGAGCGTATAACCACAAGGTGGTTCGGGTGCGACGACTTAGACATGCGGAAGATGTATATGATGTCACCGTAGGGCCGTGGCATAACTTTGCATTGGCAGCTGGCATTTTCGTGCACAATTCCATTGACGGAGATCCTCCAGCAGCCCAGAGATACACAGAGGCTCGGCTCTCAAGAGTTGGAGAATATATGCTTCAAGATATCAATAAGAATACCGTGGAATTTATTGACAACTATGACGGCACAAGAACAGAGCCTGCGGTGTTGCCCTCTCCCCTTCCCCAACTTTTGCTGAACGGAACTTTGGGGATCGCGGTTGGCATGGCAACTTCTATCCCTTCCCACAACTTGACAGAGCTGGTGGATGCCATGCTCTACCTTATTGAGAATGAGAAGGCGACGACGGAAGATCTTTTCCAGTTCGTGAAAGGCCCTGATTTTCCGGGGGGAGGAATCATCTACGACAAGAAAGCGATCATCGCCGCATACTCCCAGGGGAAAGGCCCGATTGTCGTGAGAGGAAAAGCGGAAATCGTGGAAGACGGCAAGGGATCTCGTTCTCAAATCGTCATTACGGAAATTCCCTATCAGGTGAACAAATCCTCTCTCGTGGAGCAGTTCGCGAATCTTGTGCAGGAAAAGAGGATAGACGGGATTCGCGATATCCGCGACGAATCCGACAAAGACGGCTTACGCATCGTGTTTGACCTTCAGAGGGACGCGTACCCGCAGAAAGTGCTCAATTTCCTGTATAAGTTTTCTGATCTTCAAAAGACCTTCCATTTGAACATGCTCGCCCTGGTGGACGGCATCCAGCCCAGGACGCTTTCTTTGGAAGAGACGCTTTGGAATTTCTTTGAGCACAAGAAACAGGTGGTGGAGCGCAGGACAAGGTTTGACTTGGCCCGCGCCAAAGACCGGGCGCACATATTGGAAGGGCTTTTGAAGTGCTTGGCAAAGATTGATGAAGTCATCCGCCTCATCCGCGCTTCTGATAGCCGCGAGGACGCCCAGCAGAATTTAATGAAGCGTTTCAAGCTTTCAGAGCTTCAGGCGAATGCGATTTTGGAAACAAAATTGGCCTCGCTCGCAAAGCTTGAGCGGAAGAAGATTGAAGACGAAATGAAGGAACTGGAGGACAAGATCAAGGAACTGGAATCAATTCTTGCTTCTCCCAAGAAGTTGAAGGAAGTCGTGAAAAAGGAGCTTGTATATGTGCGTGATACTTTCGGAGATGAGAGAAGAACCAAGGTGCAGGCAGCCCCTCTCGGAGAAATCGCGCAGGAAGATCTGGTCCCTCAGGAAGAGACCATCATCACCCTGACGCAAGGCGGATACATCAAGCGCATCAACCCCGCCACCTATAAGCTGCAGAAACGCGGAGGGAAAGGGATCATGGGCATGAAGACGGTGGCGGAAGACATCGTAGAACATTTCCTCTATGCCCAGACCCATGATCAACTCATGGTGTTCACGGATTCTGGAAAAATGTTCCAGCTTCCGGTCTATGAGATTCCCGAAGGCACGAGAGTCGCGAAAGGAAGGGGACTGCTCAACTTCGTTGAGATTTCCCAGCAGGATAAAATACTTTCTTTGTTTGCGACTGGGAAAAAAGACAAAGAGCAGGGAGTGAAGCATCTGGTGATGATCACCAAGAGCGGAATCATGAAGAAAACATCCCTGGAGGAGTTCAAGAACGTGAGGAAGTCAGGGCTTATCGCCATTTCGCTGAAGAAGCAGGGGACGCGGTAGTGGGGGCTGACGTGATCCCTACGGCCCAAAAAGGAGCAGGCGAGAAGCCTACGTACCTCTTCGTGCTTACAGAGAACGGATACTGCAAGAGAACGGACGTAAAAGAATATCGGGCGCAAAGCAGGGGAGGTTCCGGAGTAAAGACGGTGCAGGTTACCCCGAAAACAGGAAACCTGGTGTATGCGAAGGTCCTCAACGGCATAGAAGAAGACTTGATCGTGATCTCAATGAAAGGGCAGGTCATCCGCACCCAGATATCATCCATTGCAAAGCTGAGCAGGGCGACCCAGGGAGTGAGGATCATGCGGCTGGACCCTGGGGACAAAGTGGTGTCAGCCGCTTGCATGTAGCGCAAGGGGATATATAGCGCTATGCTTGTATAACACTTTGTATTATAATGAATCTATGAAGTTTTTGCGCATCACGGCATGCCTTCTCTTTCTCGGGTCTTTGTTTTTTGCGCCTGTGGAAGAAGCTGGAGCCCTATTAAGCTGCACTATTGATGCTCCGGCTTCGGTTCAAGTAGGAACCTCTTTTGATGTGGGAGTAACAGGGTTGGTTGGGTATGTGTCTGGAACGGCGGTAACGCTTAATGTAACGGGCGCAATCTCATTTTCACAGTCTCAGAATTATGGAAGCTCAGGACCGGTGTTCAATATAAACGGGAGTTTAGCTACTGATCCAGGCACAGCTGTGCTGGATGTTTCCATTGTGGATTTAGCGAATAGTGCGAATAATGCAAGGTGTTATAAAAACGTTACCATTACTGCCGCGGGCTCCCCACCTCCTCCTGCTTCCTCCTCGTCTCCCCCCGCTTCGTCCTCCCCTCCCCCTGCCTCATCCTCCCCTGCTTCCCCTTCTCCAGCGCCTGCTCCAGCTCCCTCGCCATCCGTAGGTTGTCCCCCGGGTGCGCCTCCCGGATCGGTTTGCATTGAAAACCCCTTGAAAGCAACGACGCTTCTGGAACTGCTCAATAACATCATCAATTTCATCTTCAATCTTTCCATCGTCATCACCCCTCTCATGGTGGTGATTGGAGGATTCATGTTCATTACAGGATCAGGAGACGCCAAGAAGATCAGCGACGCAAGAACTCTTTTGCTATGGACTGCCATAGGATTTGCGGTTATACTTCTTTCCAGGGGGCTGGTTGCGGTGCTCTTGAGCGTATTGGGGACAACGTAGGAACATAGGAAGTTAAAAAATATAAAGGTCGGACATATAATTCGTAAATAAACATACTATGAAACAAAAATTTAC
>CAYYUL010000047.1:4065-5229 GCA_964474915.1 uncultured Candidatus Saccharibacteria bacterium
GTGTGGCTGGTTCCGTTGCTCTTGAGCGTATTGGGACCATAGACGATTTATAAATATAAAGGTCGGGTAGATAATTCGTAAACAAACATCCTATCTATGAAACAAAAATTTGCATCTCTCGCTTTATTCTTTCTTCTTGCGATATTAGTTCTTCCTACGGTTTCCGGTGCCGCAACAGGAGATCCATTACCAGGCGCAGTTTCTTCGCCTATAGCCCTTCTTCAGAAAATTGAAGCAGTCACCAATTGGGTTTTTGCGTTCTTTATGGTCGTGAGCGTCGTCTTTATCCTCATGGCAGCATTTGAGTTTGTTACCGGCGGTCCAGAAGGAGCAAAAGAAGCTCGCCAGAAATTAATCTGGGCGATTGTCGGAATTGTGATCGCAGTACTGGCAAGGTCCATCCCTGACGTGATCAAGATAATCGTGACACAGTGATATAGTCTTTCATGAAGAAAAAACTTTCTTTCTGCATATTTTTTCTTGCGTTCCTTTTGCTTGGAACAACGCAAGTCTTTGCGGCAGGAGGGTTTTTAGAGCCTTGCAACCCGGGAAATACGTGCAATTCAGGACTTGTATGTCAAGATGGAAAGATATGCGTATTTGAAGGAGGGCAAGGACCTCAGAGCGGAGGAGATGTTTTGATTATCATCAAGAACATCACTAATTGGGTCTTTGCGGTAATGATGGTCGTGAGCGTCGTCTTCATTCTTATGGCAGCCTACGAGTTCGTCGCAAACGGAGGAGAGCCAGCCAAAATTGATGAAGCTCGCAAGAGATTGATGTGGGCGGCTGTCGGAATTGCAATCGCAGTATTGGCAAATTCTTTTCCCGCGGTAATCCAGAAGATTCTTGAGTGATCTGGAGAGGACGTACCCCCCGCCCGAAAGGGCGGGTTTGTTTTTGCGCTATTTTTTGCCACGTACAATACAGTGGTTGCTCACCCTGGGTAAGCAACCAAATGAGGTTGACTTTGACGGGGTTTTTTTGTACAATATTTCTATGGCTACTATTGCAGTACAAAAAGAGAAAATAAAGAGACAAAAGGGAGTAGTGATTCTTCCCATAAAAGAATACCAGAAGCTTCTTGAAAGAGCGGTGCCAGATGTGTATTTAGTCGGCAAAGAAGCAGAGGACCTAGATGTATTAGTGAAGGAGGGATTAGAA
>CAYYUL010000048.1:0-5109 GCA_964474915.1 uncultured Candidatus Saccharibacteria bacterium
CTCAAAGTCAAAAAATCTACATTGAGCTCCGTAACCCTGCAATCCAGATAGGATGCGGCCTGCACGGCATCCGTATGGAACAAGACACCGCGCTTTCTCAGGAGAAACCCTATCTCCCGAATGTTCTGTATGGTTCCGATTTCGCTGTTTGCATACTGTAGGGAAGCTAACACGGTATTTTCTCGTATGGCTTTTTCCAGGTCTGCTATCTGAATGCGGCCTTCCTTGTCTGCCTGAAGATAGGTCACGTCCGCTTTCCCTTTGAGATCCAATTCTTTGCACACTTCCAGCACCGACTCATGCTCAATCTGGGAAGTAATGACGTGGGGCTTGAGAGAGGACTTCACTACGCTCTGGATCACCGTATTATTGCCCTCGGTAGCCCCTGAAGTGAACAGGATTTCGTCTGAAGAGCAACCAAGGAATTCTGCAATGTTCAAACGAGCATGATCAACCGCGGCCATTGCATGCTGACCCAATGCGTGAAGAGAGGACGGATTGCCGTATTCTCGCTTCAAAAAGGGAAGCATTGCCAAAAGCACCTCTTTGTCCACCGGAGTAGTTGCTCCGTAATCAAGATACGTGATCTTTTTTGTCACGAGAGTATGTATGAAAATGATAGGAAAACCTTGGCGAGGTAATCTTTATGCGAAGGATCATGAGAAGCTCGGCTACAAGATAGATGAAGAACGTGTAAAGGATGCCTTCTTTCTTCACTCTTCGGGCAGACGCGATGAATTGTGGGGACATGAAGAATGCGAACTTTCCCAGCGCGGATCCTCTCCTGATATAGTCGAACTCTTCTCCGAGCAGGATCCGTTCGTTGAATCCCCCGATCTTTTCATGTACCTCTTTTGTCGCCAGAAAGCAATTGGTCGCATGAGGATAAAAACGCTGGGTAGCCCAGAAGTATCCATTCCACAGTTTTTCTCCTACTCTGAACCATATCCCTTGCTCGTCTATGATGAGAGCGCAGCCGGCTACCCCGAGATTTCGCACCTGAACCTTTTGCAGAAGAGATGAGAGAAATGCCTTTGGCAATACGACGTCTGCGTCAAGGAACAAAAGATGAGAGCCGCGGGCTGCTTTTGCTCCTTCGTTCCTCCCCTTTGCAGGGCTCCCTCCTGCAACCACTCTGCACCCTTGAGTACTTGCCAATTCTTGCGTTCCGTCCGTAGAACCAGCGTCCGCCACAATTATCTCATAATCCGTATAGTCCTGATTTTGGATGGAGGCAAGCAAGCGGGGAAGATATTGAACCTCGTTGAGCGTTGGAATAATGATGCTTACCATGCTAATGGACGGAGTGCCATATTTATTGAAGAATCTGTTTGGCCTCGTCCCAGATTCCAGAGTTTCCGTGTTGGTTCTTCATCCAGTACCACCATTCAGCTCCCCAGAAATAGTGTTCCTTGAGGCCGGTGTTCTTTGCAAACTCTACGACATTCTTGAAGCGATCAAGGTTCATGGTCTTTTGTTGCTCTTCTAAAGACATCTCAGGGATTGAATCTGGCCCCCAGGGCTCTGCCTGGAGCTCAACTGAGATAACGTCTTTCTGGAATAACGCATTGATAAGCTGGGCTTTTCTCCAATAGAACACCGGAGGAAAAGGATAATCAATGTATAGCCCAAGCTGGCGGAACCAGACCTTGCGATATATCGTGGTTCCCACAGTATCCCCGTGAAGAGCTGCCTGTATCCATAAACTTCCCTCTCCGCTGTCTGATACCAACACCGAATGCTTGGAATCAAGGGAATGCACCAGATCAATTTCCTTTTGAAGAAACGCGCGGTCTGTCCAAGGGCACTCTCCGAACGGAAAAAAGGGCTCGTTCTCCACCTGCCACGACAAAAGAGCAGGCGAGTTCCGGTATCTTTGCACAGTCTCTTGAAGCATCAAAAGAATGGCTTGCTGCTGCTCTTCCTTTCCTTTTGCGAACGCGGGGATATGGCACTCCGGCCAGCGAGACGTTTTCATGCCGATTACGAGCATGGCTTTTCCCTGTCTTTTCTCAAGCTCTTGGAGCTGCCAATCAAGATCTTCAAAATGATACGCCCCTTGCTCAGGTTCCAAAAGATCCCAATGGACTGCGATCTTCAAACGTCTCGCCCCAAGGTCGTCAAGCAAGGCCAAGTACGTTTCTTTCCAATCCAGCCCCAGGTTCTGCGCCTGCTTCTGGGAAAAGTTCACTCCCCAAAGCACATGTTCCTGGCGCGGAGCGCTCCCCACAAAAAGATACAGGGAAGCGAACACAAGCAACAAGATAGCTCCTCCGAAAAAAATCAGCAGTTTCTTTTTCATGAATGAAGGAGCGAGCTCGGCAGATTCTTCCGAAGACGCGAGGGTCCCGCCGTAGAGGCGGGTAAAGCGCGAGGAAAATCTGCTGAGCGAGCTTGAATAAACTCAATAATATTTTTTGTTCCGTACTTTTCCATTTCCACGAATCCCTGCATTGCCGCTTCCGCCAATCTGCTGCTCGCAATGAGATCTGGAAGCCACTGGCAGCAGAGCTTGGGATCCAACTGGTCAATCCCTGCCCCTATGTTGTGCAGCCATTTCCTGTTCTGCACTTCCTGAGAACCGATTGGCGAAGAAAGAAGTAAAGGAATCCCCAGGGCCGCATAGAACACAAGCTCTGAAGGCTTGGTCCATAGAATATCCGTTTCTTCCATGATCCTGGGAAACGCCCGGAAATATGCTTCTCTGGTGGCAAAAGACTCAAAAACCACGCCCTTCGCCCTGGGAAGCTTGTTTTGCAATTCTTGATGGGTACCCAAGATGATCAGAAGCCGGACTGTTCCTTTTTGGAGAAGCGCATGGAGGCTTTTGATAAGAATGCGGGCGATATCATCCTGCGCTCCCGCTCCCCCTATGGCAAAACTTATCGCGACTGGCTTCTTTTTTGGAAGCTTAACTTCCAAGGATTTGGAAGTTAAGCTTCCAAGATACTGATTGAGAAGAGCATGGTACTTCGTTTGATATTCTTGAGAAGGATCCAGCAACGAGACTCTTCTCCGCAGAGCTTTGTTCATGCTCTTTCCCAGAGACTCCTCTGGCAGAGGAAATCCCGTCACCCTGATATTCTTTTCCGGAACCCCGTAGGACTGCAGCCGTTCTTTCGCCCTCTCTGTGGAGGCGCAATACAGAATCCTCGTCTTCCGAGCATCCAAGGAAGCCCATGAGCGCGAGATATCGCTGTCTGTAACAATAAGGAATATGGGGCCTGGATACTTCCAGTATTCCGCCATCTGAGCCACGGGAGCGAAAGACGTTACAAAGGGAAGCGGTTTTTTGGAAAGGAGTTTGATGAGGTGTTTCCCCCAGGCGCGCCCCTTGATCAGCCCGTAGGTTTGGCGCAACTGGAGAGTGGGACTCTCTATACCCAGTTCTCTTGGGTAGAATTCTTTGATTGCCTGAAACTTATCAAATAAAGAAAATACAAAATCTCCGATGACCGGGAATTTCGTACATCGAGACATGACCTCGTAGAAGCTCCTGATCTCCTTCCATAGCAAGGCGTCAGACGAGGGCATCCCGGGATACGAGTCAACCGACAGAACCTTGCCCTTCTCTGCGATATTCCTCAAGGGCCACGTTGCCCGCTCGTGCCCGTATCCCATAGAGGCCGCAACCACCCACGCTTTTTTCTGAAGCAAAACCATCATCCTTATTGTATACCGCAGAGCGCTCAGAGCGAAATACCCGAAAAAAGATCAACGACGAGAAAGAAGAAGGAAAGAAGCGCGTGAAGGGGAAACGCGAACAGTATGCCAACGATCGTCCATGAAAAGAAAAGGAATAAAATCCCCAAGGAAAGCAGAAGCGGAACAACGGGAGATATGAGAATATTCGTCACGGGGCTTACCAAGGAAACACTTCCGAAAATGACCATGATGAGGGGCGTGGTGAATACCTGGGCGGCAACGGTCATTGTCGCGGCTTCCCGCACGCCGAAGTCTTTCGGGAGAAAACTCAAATATTTCTGGAGGTGCGCGGAAAAGAGAAGGATGCCGAGAACCGCAAGGAACGAAAGCTGGAATCCTGCATCCCTTGCGAGAAGGAACGGGTTGAGGAACAGCATGACGGCCCCAGCGAACACAAGAAGACGCATGCTCTGGCTCTGCCTCCCCCATACGACTCCGAGAGAGGCGAGGGTTCCCATGAATCCTCCCCGGACAGCTGCTGCATCTCCTCCGGTGAGAAGAATGAAAAGCCCCACGAACCCCAGCGTCATCATGTATGCCTGCTGTTTCCACAGCCCAAGCCACAGGAAGAAGGGCGTGAGAAGAGAGATGAAGATTGCCACGTGCTGGCCCGATATTGCGGTCACGTGCGTGAGCCCTGTTGCATTGAGCTTTTGCTCAAATCCCACGGTCCACATGCGCTTATCTGCCAGCAATGTCGCTCCGAGCACCGCCCCCTCCAACGGGGAAAATGCTCTGTACAAATCTTCTCTCCGGCCCTCCTTCCAGGAAAGAAGCTCTCCGAAAACGCCTTCCAAGGGATTGCGATACGCGCCTCTATGCACAAGGCGCACTTGGGGATCTCTCATAACGCCGAACACTCCTTCCTTCCAAAGGAACGCCCGATAGTCAAAGTCTTCAAATGTAGGAGCTTCTTCCAGCACGCCTCTGGCCTCGACGATATCCCCGTATGAAAAACCATGAACAGCAGGAAGGAATACGAGCACTTCCCCTTCAAACCCCTGAGCCTCGACCTGGATTCTTCCCATTTCTCTCCGTTCTTCAGGTTCCTTGGAAATACGCCCCTTCATAATCACCTCATTGTTGAAATACGGAGAAAAGGATGTCGCTCGCTCCCGCTCCCTTTCTACGGCCAAAGAATGGTAGAGAATGCCGAGGCATGCAGAAAGAAGCACGAGCGAGACAGACAGTCCCTTGCCGCGAAATACAAGGAGCACGAATAGTGCCGCAAACAAAAACACGAGGATTCCCCGCGTCTCCACTGCAACAAACGAATGCAGGCCGATTCCCCCTACCCATCCGATCCCCAGAAGGAACAGGGTTCGAGACATCACTGATTCTTAAGGCCGGTGGCCAGAACGGTAACCCGTATCTCTCCAGCTTTCAGCGAGCTGTCGTGCATGG
>CAYYUL010000049.1:0-4943 GCA_964474915.1 uncultured Candidatus Saccharibacteria bacterium
AATCTTTTTTGAACTCATGCTCTATAAAGCAAAACCTGATGACTATTCAACGATGACGCTTCCATATTTGGAAGCATTCAGATGGTCATGATAATTCCACTTCCCCTGTTCCATAAATCGGAAACTCCACGATGCTCCCTGCATATGAGAAGTGCACGCGTCAAACATTACTTGACCTTCTGTCGTGCCGCATTTCTTAATGTCAGATCCTGGATATCCGGTATGCATAGGGTGCATAGCGGAAGCTGGCCAGAATGCCTGAGAACTGTTGTTCAAAAACCTCACCGTATCCCCTGCCTTGATCGTGAAAGGAGAAGGAGAAAATCCCGCATCGGTATACGTGATCTCGTATGTCTTGCCCTGTATATTTCCCGCTGGAGCCTGAACCTGCTCCTTTGTCCCATACCCTTTCTGCCAGATGTATACCCCTATCCCCCCTGCGATAATGAACGCTATGAGCGCTAAGAACGCGTTGTTTTTATTCATAAATGTAAAAAGAGGTAAAGGTTATACCCCTTAGTATAGCGCGAACAAAACTGTCAAGCAAAGCTCCCAAAGAAAAAATTGCCTTGCCGGGACGACGTATTTTTGTTGCCGCTATTTCATCCTACGATCGCTGGCATACTCGCAACATATCGCGCGATCGCCATCGCCGCAGAAAGGCCGGGGGAATCGATGCCGACAAGATTCACGAGCGGCGGGTAGGCGCGGTCAACTTGGATGATGAAATCAGATTCCTGGGCTGTATCAGAAAGTTTTGGCCGCATGCCCTCGTAGGCCCAGGAAAGATCCTTTGCCGTAATATCCGGCAAGAAGCGCCGCGCGGCTTGCACAAAGACGTCGGGAGGCGTCCGGTCTTCCATGTAGTAATCTTTCCGGGGAACGAGCCGATTATTCGGGCCGATGTAAAGCCGGCCGTCGAGCCGCGGCCCGAGAAGAATACCCTTTCCCTGGGTATGCGGCATGACGGGGTTCACGAGGTGTCGAACGGAGGAAGTGTATCGAGGATTCACAATCTCATAGTATTCGCCCCGCCAAGGATAGATCTTGTAGTAGGGGCATCCGGCGAGCGCCGCGATATCGTCTGCATAGAGCCCCGCCGCGTTGACAAGCACACGCGAAGCAAACCGGCGCCAGGAAGTCTCAATGTGCCAGACGCCTCCCGAGACAGTAAGTGCCGTAACGGGACTTTCGAAGAAAAACTCTGCGCCTGCATTCTCGGCATCCTTGCGAAGCGAGCGGACGAATACAGTCGGGTCGATAACCCATACGTTCGGAATGTAGATACCGCCAAGCACCTGTACCTCGGGCTCGAGCTTCTGAACGCCCCAACGCGTCAGGAACGTGAAAGATATGTCCTGGGCGCGCCCTCTTTGTATGAGCGACCAGAGCGACCGCCACTCTTTGTATAAGCCCCTTCGCATCGCGTCGCTTGAGACCGCGACGAGCATGCCGCACTGGCGGATGGGAAGGCCGAGACTTCTGTGATAGTCGACGGCGAGGTGGCTTCCTTCGCGCGAGAAGTCGGCCTTCCAAGAACCAGGCCTTTCGTGCATGCCGGAGTGGAGTATTCCGCTGTTCCGGAGGCTGGTTTCCTGTCCTGCATCGGGCAGACGTTCGAACACCGCAATCCTCTTGGAGGGATAGCGGAGAGCGAGCGTACGGGCGATGGCGCACCCGACGGCTCCCGCGCCAATCACGGCAATATCATAGCGGATCATTGCGGAGGAGGTGGGATTCGAACCCACGTGAGCTTGCGCTCGCGCGCTTTCCAAGCGCGTGGAATAAGCCGCTATCCGACTCCTCCGAGTAAAACAAGCTCTATATGTTAAAATTTCTTATACACCGAATGATCTCCTACCGCATAGAACCTGACCTGCTTCTCGCCAAGAAATCTGAGGATGATGCGAAACCGGTAATCAATCGACAAAGCCCAAAACTCCCTGAATCTTCCGCGTAGTCTGTGTGTTTTGAGTCTCGAGTCGAAAGGATCCTTCCGAAAAATCTTTTCTTTCTCTTTTGCCCTTTCTTTCGTTTCCTGCGGCAATCTCCGGTAGTCGCGTTCAAACTGGGGTGAATAAAAAATCTCCATTGAGCTTAATCCAGATCGGCGAGCGAACGCAAAACCTTCCCTTTTCCGGCCTGGAATTCTGCTTCGCCCTTCTGAATACGAACATACAGATTCTCTTCTCCGATTCTTTCTCGGATAAGTTCGCGAACAAATTCGCTTTTCGTGGCGTAATTTCCTTTTTTCGCCAACTGTCCAACGATCTTATTGAGTTCCGCGGGAATAGAAATGTTAATAATGGAACGCATAGATTGTAGTTAATTGTATTACAATTATATACTCCCACGCCCCTTCTTCTGTGTCAATACTATTTTACTTTGGCATCGCAAGAATTGCTTGAGATATCGCTGGATGCTGCACTGCGAACTTATACCTCAAAAGCTTGAGGATGGTCAAGAAATCAATGATCTCTTCTCTCAGCAACTCGGGGCCGGAAAACACCTCCCAGAGCTCTTCCTTAAGATTCTTTAAGTAATGGTAGAGCACTTCGTAATCCGCCTTCTCTTTAAGGTAGGTGAGGATGCTTTTGAACTCTCCCCTATCTAACCACACGCCGCGGCAAATGCTGCACACGTCCACCTGGATGCCTGAATCCCCGTACTCCACCGCGTACAAGGGAAGCCGGTCAAAAGGGCATGGCTTTACTCCGGGGCTCACCTTGAAGAGCCCCTCGTCTTTCCAAAGATCGATATCTAACCATCTCAGATTGCGGTCCTTCTCGTCTTTTGCAGCCTGCAATTCGTCTTCCTCAAACCACATGCCGTAGCACCTGGGACAGAAATCCACTTCCACATTGGAAAGCAGGGACTTCTCAAGAGAAAGCTTGCAGAAAGGGCAGATCATACGTGTGTCTCGTATTTCATACGTGCATTCCACGAAGGGCCCTGATCCTCTCTTCCATGGGAGGATGCGTTAAGAATAACTTATGCAATCCTGACATCGCCTCTCTTCCCCTGAAAGGATTGACGATGTAGAGATGAGCCATCGCGTCATTTGCGGATTTCAATTGCTTGGGAGCAGACGAGATCTTTTCCAGAGCCCTTGCCAGCCCTTCGGGATATCTCGTGAGGAGAGCTCCAGAAGCATCGGCTAGGAATTCTCTCTTCCTGGAAATGGCAAGCTTGGTGAGCTGAGCCAATAACGGGGCAATAATCATGAGCAGGATGGCGAGTATCATGAACACTCCTTTCCCCTGTCCTTCCCTGTCATCTCTGGAATTCCCTCCGAAAAAAGAAATCCTGAAGAAGAAGTCCACCATGAGCGTGACGATTCCCACGAGCACCACCACAAGAGTGGAAAGCAACATGTCCTTGTTCCCGATGTGCGACATCTCATGAGCAAGAACCCCTTCCAGTTCCACTCGCTCCAATCGCTCCAATAGTCCCGTGGTCACAGCCACCACCGCATGGTTTGCATCCCGTCCCGTTGCAAAGGCATTGGGCTGGGCATCTTGTATCATATATAACTTCGGCATGGGAAGGCCTGCGGTAATCGCAAGATTCTCCACGACGCGGTACAACTCCGCATTATCTTCCTTCTTCAAGAGCTTGGCATTGTTCATTGAAAGCACAAGCTTGTCTGAATACCAATACGATCCCACGCTCATGACAATGCTCAAGACAACCGCAATCAAAAGAATACTGGGATTTCCTAAAGCTTGGCTCATCACCCACCCCAGGCCTATGACCAGAAGGAAAAAACCCGTCACATAAATCCAGGTCTTTTGGATGTTGGACTCTGCGTGAGAATACAGGTTCATTTCTAAAACTTTACTTGGGGAGTTTTGCGTTCCGCCGCCTCGTCCACCTCAAAGAATTCTTCTTTCTTGAATCCGAGAGTTCCCGCAACAAGATTCACGGGGAAGCTTTCAACGCCCGTGTTCAAAGCCAGCACGTTCGTGTTGTAAAAACGCCTGGAGGCCTGGATCTTGTCTTCCGTATCCCTGAGTTCCCGCTGAAGCTCCAGGAAGTTCACGGATGCTTTGAGATCGGGATAGTTTTCAGATACTGCGAACAGGGACTTCAATGTCTGAGAGAGCATGTTTTCAGCTTGTACTTTCTCGTGCATGCCCTGAGCTTGCATCGCGTTGGCCCGCGCCTGCGTGACTTTCTCGAAAAGCTCCCTCTCATGGCCCGCATATCCTTTCACCGTCTCCACGAGATTGGGAATTAAGTCGTGCCTGCGCTTTACCAACACGTCGATATCTGAAAACGCTTCTTTGACGCGGTTCCGCAAGACGATAAGGCGGTTATACGAAAGAACAATCCAGGCGACTACCAACCCTGCAACTAAAAGAATAATGTATGTGGTGTTCATATATAGCTAGTATAACTATCGCAGGCAAGTCTGGCAAGCACTTTCCGCTTGAGGGATTGACAGATAAACTAATGTATGCTATCATTATTATAGTATAGTACATTAAATAGGGAGGAGGGTGAAATGTCCAACCTAGAAAGTTTCGGAATCTCCCTGTACCTAACAGGGATGCTTGCTTTCATCATCCCGTTCGTTGCGGGAAGGTGGGGCCGGAAGGGATTCAGCGGAATCCTTTCTATAGCCTGCCTCATGGTAGGATCTCCATTCATTCTCCATTACTGGAGAAGCATACTCCTGCTGTATAGTGACGGCGGGAGTGATGTAAGTAGAGGGTTTGCAGTCGCAACCCTGTCGTTACTGACAATCACGGTAACGACGACCATCCTGGGAATCCTGATGGGAGCGTACGTCCGGATTTGCTGGCCTCCCCGGGATCCAGTATGCACAAGGGACTTGTAATCCCCGAAAAAAGACCAAAGAGCGATCTCGCGATCGCTCTTTCTCTTTTCTCTGTGGTTGCTCACCCAGGGTAAGCAACCAGATTAGTAGTCTTCTGACA
>CAYYUL010000050.1:0-4860 GCA_964474915.1 uncultured Candidatus Saccharibacteria bacterium
TTCCAAGAAATCATTCTCTATCCGAGGTCTTCCAAAGGATACGGCTTGCGAAAGTACGATACGGACTCCAGCGAATGACGATGGATTCCGCTCTCTTTCGTGAGAACTCTGGCATGCCGTAAAGCTTCTGCATTGCTTTTCTCAAGCCAAGGCCCCCAAAAGCAAACACGTCCTCCCTGCCAAGAGAAAACATGAGGAACATTTCTGCGGTCCATCGGCCAACACCCTTGATTTTGGTGAGTTCTGCGATAACTTCTTCATCGCCAAGCGTATGGAGCCGAGAAAGACGAACTTCTCTGCGTTCCATTTTTTCTGCAATATCCCTGATATACCTTGCCTTCGCCCAAGACATGCCCGTTCTGCGCAATTGTTCTATGGGAATAGTCAGCAGATATTGTACGGCGGGTTTCTTGCTTGGAAACAGACTCTGGAAACGGCCACATATCGCGTGAGCTGCTCTTCCTGACAACTGCTGAATTATGATTTCCTCGCACAAGGCAGAAAAATAATCCTTGGGTCGCTGAGGAACGATTTCTTCCAAGTCCCCCACTCTCTTGATTGCCCGGAATAAAACAGGGTCTGCCTTCTGAAAATGTCGCCGTACGTTCACGTTCATGATTGGAAGAACTGTTCCATCTTGTCTAATGCCTCAAGATTGGGCTGATTCTCCACACGCTCTCTCGCCTCATTGATGCTTGCCCATCTGGTTTCATGGAATTCTTCAAAATCTCCCTGGAAATCGCTGCCGTCTGTCGGTATCCGATACCAGAGATCGAGATGCTCCTTGCACGGCCGAACGAAATTAATAATAGGGCTAATGGTCAAAAGAAATGGCCTGATGGACTGTTCCGCTTTATTTTCAATTCCAAGCTCCTCATGGATCTCTCTGTTCAGGGCCTGGAGAAGGCGTTCTCCTTTATCTATGTGCCCGCCTGGAGCAAGCCACAAGCCAGATTTTTTATGATGGCCGATAAAGATTCTTTTTGCCTTTGCGTCAAAGGGCAAAAAGTACACGCAAAAATGGCTTATCGGATTCTCATCTATGGTAAGATTGTCTTCTCGAAGCCGCTCCAAAAACCGCGAAACAACCTCCTCTCTCGCAATGGAGATATTTACCAATGACTGTATCTCTTTTTCTAATATTGAGCTCATAAGTATTAGACGTTCTTCTCCTCTGACACCTTCCTTAATTGTATCTCGTTCAGTATCTTCTTCACCTGCTCCATGCTATCCCAATTATGTATGGAAATGGCAAGAACGTTCTTATTGATCTTCCTTGCCACAGCTAATTTCTTCTTCAGCTCTTGCGCGGGAACCATGTCGCTCTTGCTCAGGAATACGAATTCTTGCTTCTTCACAAGCTCTTTGCTGTAGGTCTGCAATTCCTGCTTGATGGTTTTGTAGTCTTGTGCGGGATCTTCAGATTCTGCTGAAATCAAGTGGAAAAGGGTCTTGGTGCGCTCGATATGGCGCAGGAACTTTATGCCCAGCCCTTTTCCAGCAGACGCTCCCTCGATAAGTCCCGGAATATCGGCCAGGATGAGTTCGTAATACGCTCCCAGATTGGGCTCCAGAGTCGTAAAAGGATAGTTTGCAACCCTGCTCTTTGCCTTGGTGAGCTCGTTCAGCAGGCTGGATTTCCCTGCGTTGGGAAGTCCGATGAATCCCACGTCGGCGATAAGCTTTAACTCAAGCCTCAGGGTAAAACTCTCTCCGGGCAGCCCTCCCTGGAATTGCATAGGAGATGTGTTCGTCGAGGATCTGAAGTGGAAATTCCCTCTTCCTCCAAGGCCTCCTCTTGCGATGAGAATTCTCTGACCCACCTTCAACACCTCTTCAATCTTGTCTGTCTCAGTGTCTTGGATGACCGTTCCTACGGGAATCTTCAATACGAGGTCTGCCCCGTCTGCTCCGTCATTGAGCTGCTCTTTCCCGTTCTCGCCGTCTTTTGCATAGAGCTCTTTCTTATATCTGAACTGGCTCAAGGCGTTCAAATCAGAAACGCCTTCAACAAAGACGCTTCCCCCTTTGCCTCCCGACCCTCCTGTAGGGCCCAAAGCCATCATGTTCTTTTGAAAAGCAACGGAACCTTTTCCGCCTTTGCCAGCCGCAACCTTGATTATGACGTCATCGATCAGCACGATATGAAGAAAGCCAGTCAATCACCTTCTTCCGGTGCAGTGCGACAGACCACAGGCTCCCGTGCTTGAAAAGTGCCTGATGTGTTTCTCGGAACTTTTTCAATAGTGCGACAGAAACGCGTGGAAACCCTGCCGGGATGTTCTGGTTGTATGATTTCAAAAACATCGCAAGAGGCACTTGCATTTCGCTAAGGTTCATTTGTTCCTCTGTGGTTCGCAGCATGATACTCATCATACAGCAAACCAATCAAAAAATCAAATCAGATCGCCTATCCGTTTAAAAGAATCGTATCCTGCTCACACTCTCGTAGAGCAGCGTGTTCTTCTGCCTTCCAACGAATCGCTCCGTTCATTGTATGCGGTTTGCAGAGCGGGCAACTACGACGCTTTTTCTTATAGTTCTTTCTCATACTGTTTTGCTATTCTTCTTCGAAGTGTGCTACTTACGCGCTTTGCAAGCCGTTTACAATCCCAGTAAGCTCCGCTACCCTTTTTAGAACCACTGTGCTCGGTTTTGATTTGCATAGGACTTAGTATAAGACGGCTGTGTATCTCGGTCTAGAACCTTGGCTTTGAGAGGGATTTCGGGGCTTTCTATAGGTATTTCATTGACCCGTCTCGGTCGGGGGATTACTATTGATATTGATAACCAAATTTCTTCAGTAAGAAGAGAAACTGTCGTGGAGTATCGTAGCCCATATAATTGATCTTATCATAGGTTTCTTTTAACACATTCTCAAAACTAATAGCTTTAATCCTTCGTTTTTGAAGTGCATCTTGAAATTTCTTTTCTTCATCTGTACCAGATTTTTTAAAAAATACAAACAACTTTGGAGAATAGATGAACCATTTTTTAGTAATTCGGATGCCGAAATTATTACACAAGTATTTTCCCTTTTCGGGCGCAAATTTCTTAACGGCATTATCAATGATTACTTGTCGTGATTTAGTCGCTCCTCCCGGCAATCGTGGATTCGGAGAAACGGAAACTTCTACCCAGTAATAATTGTTTTTTACGTCCGTAGAAAGAAAATCAACCTCCTTCCCTCTGCCGCCTCCAATTTTGCGACCATTAATTTGACGAGTTTCCTTGGGAATCACAATATTACTCATCACAAAGTGTTTGCGACATTCTTGAAGCCATATATTAACAATTTCTTCGGCAGGGTTAATCATACATTAATAAGTATAATCCTTTACTTCTGACCCAGATAGAACAATTATCGACCCATCTCGATCGGAACATTTTAAACTTCACAAATGTTTTTAACTATCTTTTTGCTTCGCTTTTCGACCTCCCTCGAACAGAGGTAAAAATTGCATCTTTATAAATCATGATTTTCCTAGCCAAGTGATTACATATTTCCGAAACTTCATATTCTGCACTTCCTACTTGTAGGGCTCTTCTTGAAATTTCTTTTTCCCAATCCTTAAGCCATGCTTTAAATGAAGCTTGATTGACGTTTTGATTTGGTCTTAAGAAATAATCAAATTTGCCTCCGTAATAAATTCGGTGGGTAAGTTGATGACGGTCTGAGATTAATTTACATAGAGCAGTGGTCGGTTTACTAAATTTTTCTATCAACGGAACTATTGCAGCCTGTCGCACAATTGGGTTAATAACAATATGCTCAATTTTAACTTGTTTCTCGGTATATCCAATTTGTAGAATTGCATTTAAAAACTGGAGTGTTTTTTCCCGAAAAGTAAAGGCTCGGTAGCAATAATTCTCATAATGGTAAACAAATTCTTCTATTCTTCCAAAGGTTTCACTAGACCTTGCTACATAATTCTTATGTTGATAGATAGCTTTGATGTTAAAAATAGCAATCATAGAACTATATTGGATAAGCTTATTCGTATAGGCAAGACTCTCAACCAATCGTAATACATCGGTCCTATAAATCTTCGCCTTTGTATTTCTAAGAAAGTACCTATTCGGAATATCCCAAATATGCACATGTGTATGCGTGTTTACCTTCGGATTTTTGTTTTTGAGCATTCTGTTTTTCATACATTCTTCAGATACCGACTTACGATGCGTCTCGGTCACCTGACTTAACATATGACGGCTGTGTATCTCGGTCTAGAACCTGGGGTTTAAGAGGGATTCTGAGGCTTTTTATGGGTGTCTCATCTACCCGTCTCGGTCGGGGTCATTTTAGCACAAAATGAAACAAATGAGACACTGGGTAGGGAGTTTTTTCGAGTGGTTTATTTTGAAAAATAGAGTAGATCTACCAATGTTTCATTCCGCGTTTTTTGATACCGCAGAGCTCTTACAATAAGGGTTTCTGTTGGTTTCATCGGCACTTCCTTCACTAAGCTAAACCCTACTTTTTTCGCTGCATCTATATATACGAAAGTTTTGCGGACGATCTCTGCAAGAAGGCCCCAGTGAGGCCTTCTTGTCTGCGTCACATATTCATCCTCGTTGATATCCTCTATCTTCACAGAATAATCATAGCGCGGTTTTCTGAAGTACTCATAGTTTGGCACCGTAATGATAAAATCACCACCCCTTTTTAGGAGTTGGTACACCTTTTGAAACGACTGTTCTACATCGGCTATGTGCTCAAAACTCATTACCGCAAGAATGAGATCATACTGCTTCTTGGCATCAAAAGAGTCTAAATCACTATGTAGTATGCGAAGCTCTGAGTGTAGTTTATGGGCAATCTCCACGCTCTTCTTTGAGGGGTCACACCCCTCAACAGTA
>CAYYUL010000051.1:0-710 GCA_964474915.1 uncultured Candidatus Saccharibacteria bacterium
GCGGTTGCCTGATTGCTGATTGGCTTCTTTTCTGCAACCTCTGCAACAAATCCGTCTTCTCCTGTTTTCACGAAACTCCATTTTGGATGCGTTGATTCAAAGGTTACAATACCCCCGTCGCATTCATCAGCTGCCATAGCATAAAAAAACTCGTTGCTGTTCCACTCGATCACCTGATCAGAATTTACAATAGCAACAGGATATTCGTCGTTGAAAAGATGCGACGCTTCAAGCACCGAAAGCGCTGCTCCCTGCGTCGGCTTGTCGAGCGCAACAATTTCGCATCTCGGCGCAATGAGCTTTAAGAGATAGTTTACGTTGTATTTTTCAAGGTGTTCTTTGAGAACGATGAATATGAATTTTGCATCCGCGTTTATGTTTTCCACCACCCACTGGATCATCGGCTTCCCTTTGATGTCAATGAGCGGCTTTGGAAATGAAAACCCCTCCTCTATAAACCGTTTTCCCTCTCCTGCCATGGGAATAACGATGCGCAGATCGCCTCCCTGCCATTTTGGCGCAAATTTTGCATTTTCATGCTTGCTGTTTGCCAAGCTTACCGCCTTTGCGATTTTTTCGTATGTAACATCGTTTGTGTTGGCAATTCCGCAGAGATGAGCTCCGGCCGCCTCGGCAGCCGCTCTTCCATGATGAGAATCTTCTATAATGAGGCACTCTCCAGGACCAACGCCCAATTGCACCATTGCCCT
>CAYYUL010000051.1:720-4792 GCA_964474915.1 uncultured Candidatus Saccharibacteria bacterium
AAAAACATTTCAGGGTGCGGTTTTGAAAAACGAACGTCTTCGTTTGAAAGAAAAAACTCAAGATATTCAGAAAACCCCTTGTGAAAAAGCATAAGCTCTGCTGTTTCTTTAATTGAGTTTGAGCACACGGCTATTTTATACCCTTCTTCTCGCAAGCGCTGCAGAATGTTTTTTATCCGTTCATCATGCTTAAACTCTGCCTTGATGATTGTTCTCGTTTGATTCTGTTTTTCCTGCCAGATAGTGTTGTGCGCCTCTTTGGGAAGGCCTTTTCGCTCAGAAAGCAGCTCCAGCTTCTTCTTCGTGGGCAGCCCATCATACGTAGAAAGATGCTCGTCTCGCGTAATACTATGCCCAAACCTCTCTAATGCCTGATTTAAGGCCTGGTAATGGAGTTCTCGGGCGTCTACCAGCACGCCGTCTAAGTCAAAAATAATCGCTTTTATCATACATCGTACTTTAGCTCAAAACCGCCTCCCTGACAACACGGAAAATCATCCTTCCAAAAGTGTCCGGAACTCGCGGGGATGGGCAGTGCACACTCCTTCAATCCCCCACCTAATGAAGTTTTGCCATTCTTGCTCGTAGCCAGCGCTCGCGTGGGGATTTCCATGGTCAGCATGAAGCTCCGGCGAAATTGCGTATATTGGCTTGCCTGCATCGCGAATTGCCTGCCGCATAGATTCGTTGTATACACTCCCCAAAACTTTCCACTCATCCCACCATACGGCGTCAAACAGATCGAGTCGCTCTTTTGTCTGTTCCCAAGTATAAATGGTGGGGGAATAATTTTTCTCCCCCACCGACACTGCGATCTCGATTTTGGGATCTGCTTGTCTTATTATCTGTGCGCTCTCAAAAGTAAGGTCAAACAGAAACGCTTTTTGATACAGTTGATGGCGCGCAAACAGCTCAAGCAAAATATCAAGCTGTGTTTCGCCTTGTTCGTCTGCTTTTACGTGAATGGCAGCTTTTTGGCCCTCGCCAACATTGGCAATTACCTGTTCTGCCACATCCAACAATCTTGGAGCATCTTGCATTCGGATAAAATCGCGGTCGTGTATGCACACCAGCTCGCCATCTGGCCGTAATCGCATATCAAGCTCGATGCCGAACCCCAACTCTGCCGCCGCCAAAAATGCGGGCATTGTATTTTCAGGATATTCTTTTTTGAGGCCCCTGTGAGCGAAAATAAACATGGGCATCAGCCATTGACTATCACATTGACTCCAAGCTCCTCTACCTCAGAAAACACGTACTGGAGCCACGCAAGCGAAAGCACATGCTGGAAGTCAGAAGGGTTCCAGTCGCGTTCCACCCCAAGCTGGTTTCGCAGTTCGCTCTTGAGCGCTACCTCCCTCAACTCCTGGCCCAGCTGTGTATTGCTCAACACATGCTCCTGCCACTGCGTCCACGTGAAACGAGAAATATCCTGTACTCGTTCTGCCTGTCTTATGTACAGCTCCTTAAACGCCTTCGTGCCCAAAAGCTCTTCCAAATACCGATAGATAAAGCGTTTGGGATCCCAGACGTCCTGGAGCGTCATCTCCAGGCTTCGAAAAAACTGGAGCATGTTCGCTGATGTATACGGAAGCACGGACTCCATGCCGTATCGGCCTGCCGTTGCGTAGAATACCCTCGCGTCCCTTCCTGTGAGAAACGCCTGGGCCTTCCAGGCAAACAGTTTCTCCCGCGCCTGTCTTGTAGTAAGCCGTTCTAGGCCTCCTCTGGCGCGCGCGTATTCATTGGGAGACTCGCTCATTTTTGGCAAGAAGGGCGGCGTTCCGTCAGCTAGCGCGAACGCCTCTATGAGCTCTTGAAAGCTGCGGGGCTGACGGAGATCCTGCTTGTGAACGAGGCGCCAGGCAACGGGACCTAGGGCTCCCATGGCGCGGGCAACCCCTCCAATCATCCTGTTGCCCGCCACATCGGGAAAGCCCTGCCAATATTCTCTGGTAAGATAGAAACGCCTCAGCGGACCTCCCAGAGATTTCTGCGTGGGACCAAGATTATAGACGCTGTCTGCTGACTGCCCAGACCACAACTGGTCCCTCCCCCTCTTGCGGGCCTCTTTTCCCATTTGGAAAAAATGAAGGGAAAGATGGGCGCCAAGCGGCATTGCTTGTACGACATCTTTGAGCTCTGCGGCGTGGTGTTTATTGTAGTCAAACTCCACGGCTGCGTGCTCCAAGCCCAGATGCCGGGCAACGCGCCCTGCGTTTGCCTCGTCAATGTCGTTTATCGCCAGGGGCTGGTTCGGAGTTACAATAGTGAGAGCCAGAGGACGCTTACCCTGTTGTAAGGTCGCAACCGCAGCCACCAGGCCAGAATCGGGACCTGCGCTCAAAGAAACTCCTGCCTGGTCTCCAAACGGGTAGGTCTCAAACACGGAAGAGAAGGCGCGCTTGAAGGTTTCATACGTCCGAGGATCTCTTTCCCCCTCGCCCCAAACATCTTCTTCTCTAGGAACCAAACCTGAAAACACAAGTTTCGTTCCCACCCTAACTCTTGCTATTTCTTTAAAGAAGGTTTCGCCGGGCGGCAGGTAGCCCCGGCGCGCAAAATACGCGCACGCGCTTTTCAGCGCTCGGAGCTTGGAAAACTCCCGGCAGATACGAAAAAAATCGTCTGTGAGCAGCCATTGTCCGCCAGTGATTTCTCCGTAAAAAAGGTCGCGGCTCGCCGTACTGTCTGGCGCCGCCCATTCCAAGGTTCCGTTGCGTACGAATACCGCAGGCCCTGCGGCGTCAATGCGAAAAGGAGACGCGTCATCTGGCAGTTCTGCCTCGGAAACCGGCTCCAGCTCAAAGGAGGGAGTTACCAGCCCGTGGAGCTTACCCAAAACGTTTAGGCCCTCTTTGAGAGGAGGGTCAGCTTCAAGGATTTTTCCAGTGGACTCAAAAGAGATGCGAATCACTCCCCAAATGTACCACTATGTGCTCCTATTGGACAAGCTCCCACGTAACAGGGGTTATAGCGTCAATGTCTTTCGCGGCTCGCTTGCCTAAAACCTTCTCATAGTGTTTTGGCATAAGGCCTACTTCGGGACGCCGCACCACGGTATTTTCTTTCGTGAATACATCTCCTTTTTTCATCTCTGTTTTTACCCACACAGACTGCCGATACCGCTTGTTCTCCTCTTCCGCGAGGCTCGCAGTACCGTAATGAACTTTCCCCATTGCTCGCTCCGCCAACCTCACCCGCCTCACGAGTTCGGCAAACTCATCTGGTTCAAGCGAGAAGGTAGAATCTATTCCTTTGTCCGCGCGAGAAAGCGTAATGTGTTTCTCCAAGATGGAAGCGCCTCCCTTCAGGATTGCGGCAACGGGGATATCCACCCCTGCGTTGTTATCAGAAAATCCGCTTACCACCCCAAACCGCTCTCGGATGTCTCGAATTGTTTGCAAATTCATCTCTTCTGATTTTGGGACTGCGGAATATCCGGTTACGCAATGGAGAACGGCGATGTCCGCGGCACCGCTTTCTTTAAGCGTAGACACGGCAAGTTCCGTTTCTTCAAGAGAAGCAAAACCGATCGAAAGGATAACGGGTTTGCCGGTGGTAGCTATCTTCTTGAGCAGAGGAATGTGCGTAGCCTCATACGAAGCGACCTTAAAACACGGCACGCCAACCTCTGTATCCAAGAAGTCCACTGCGGTTTCGTCAAAGGGGGTGGAAAACAGCAGGATGCCCAGTTCGTCCGCGTACGCTTTCAGCTTTGGCTGCCAGTCCCAAGGCGTGTACGCTATCTCATAGAGCTCGTAGAGAGATTTTCCCCTCCAGTCCTCGGGCGTGTCTTCCTTGTCTGATTCCACAAACCAGGGTTTGCGGGAATTCAGAGTGATGGTATCCGGGGTGTAGGTTTGCAGTTTTACCGCGTCTGCCCCCGCCTCCTTGGCCGCCCTGATAATCTCCTTTGCCTTCTCAAAACTCTGGTCGTGGTTGCCGGACATTTCAGCAACCATAAAGCAAGGGTGTCCTTCCCCTACTACGCGTTCCCCAATGCGAATAGTATTTCTCATATCGTCAGTATGGTTTGTGAAGCGCTAAAGGTCAAGGGTATGTACCAAAC
>CAYYUL010000052.1:0-4692 GCA_964474915.1 uncultured Candidatus Saccharibacteria bacterium
TGAAAAACATCGGCAACCTGGAACGCCACCTGAAAGCGCACGAGCAGTATTTGGATCGTCTGGGAGCGCACCTCACCACCACAATGAACACCTATACGAACGCCACCAAGGAATTCAGCAAGATAGACAAGGATATCTTAAAGCTTGAGGGAGCCCAAACCCTCTTGCAGGAAAACAAAAAGTCTGTATAATACGTTTCATGCCATTTGCAGTCATTCAAACAGGAGGGAAACAATATCTGGCGGAGCCCAACCGGAAGCTGCGCGTAGAGAAGCTCTTGGCGAAAGAAGGGGATGAGGTTGTGTTTGACCACGTTCTGCTTCTCGACAAGGAAGGAGAGCTTTCCGTAGGGGATCCGCTGGTGAAAGGAGCCAAGGTGAAAGCCAAGGTTCTTTTGCAAGACAAAGCAGGGAAGGTGATCGTTTTTCGATACAAGGCCAAGACACGGCGCAGAACGAAAAAAGGCCATCGCCAGCCCTTCACTCAGATTCAGATCACGGATATAGAGATAGAGGATCACCTGAGGGGTTGAGCCCCTAAGAAGGGGTTCAACTCCTTTTGTTTAGAATCCTTCGTCAAAGGAATTCTCGCTTTCCCCGTACTGCATGTCTTTTGCGAGGTCTGAAAAGCTCACGGTTTTCTCGTCAAAGAAAAGCTTCACTCCACCCACCGGGCCGTTCCGGTGTTTCGCGATGATGATTTCAGCGACATTGGTTTTCGGAGAATCTTGTTTATACCGATCTTCCCGATAAATGAAGAGCACGACGTCCGCATCCTGTTCTAATGAGTTGTGGATAATAATGTCGTTTGCCACGAAGTTATGGACCCCCTCAACTGTTGCGTCATATACTTCTTCTATGCCAAGCTTGGTTATTGAAATAATCCTATCCCAGAAGACATCGGAAGTGGCTAATTGCTGAAGGGAAGAATTGTCTAAGACGTTGCTCAAACGCATCATGCGTTCCCTGCCGATTCCATTCTGGAAAAGAGACGAACCGCTGTAGGCCGTGTTGATTCCCGCAGATATATCTCTCCAACCCATACCCACTGCTTCCTTTGCAGGCTCAACCCATAGTTTCCATGCTTCTTTGGGGATGATATCCACATTCGTATTGATCTGAATGACAGACAAAGCCTCCCTGAGTGCAGAGAAGATTGCTTTCTTCGAGCCAGTTATCCCTACGATGTCGAGAAACTTTCTTTGTTCCGTAGCGCCCTCTATGACAACGTGATACATAGGTCGGTACCCTTTTTTGTAGTCATGCGTTCGAAGAGTGCTTTGAATGCTGAGCTGCAAAAGGAGATGCTGGACCTGTTCTGCGAGGACAGAGCTGCTTGAAGCATAGTAGATATTGCCTGCGGGTTTTCGATGAGGCAATCGTTTCCAGCTTATATTTCCATCCGTCGCCCATAGATGCTTGAGGAAGAGCGCGATGCTGGTTTGATCGCATCGGAAAACGGCATCAGGAACCCTCTTTTCATACGAACGAACCCGTTCAATCCCGAGACGCGCGAACCACCGGGTGATTGGATGATATACTCCATGGGTAAGACGGTAGGGGCTCGGGAGATAGATGTGATACCAATTTTCTTGCTTGACGATCCGTCCTTGTATGCCGAAAAGCCTGGCGGCGGTTTCTCGTACTGTTTCCAGGTTTTCTAGATCAGCTGTCGTGTAGTGATACGGCGATCGAGGAAGAATGCATCCGTCTCCGAGAAGGTGCGCCAGTAAAATAAGTTCGTCTGATTCAAGGGATGTCGGAGACGCATGTGAAAGTCTGCGAGGAAGTGCAAGACACTCTCCTGCCTTGAGCTCATCTAAACGTTTCCATCCGTCGATGCGCAAAAAAGGATGGTTCGCGGATGCTTTTATCTTTCTCCCGCTTCTCAATTTTAGTTCAAACACCTGTTTTTTCCCGGAGGAAAACACTCTCGTCATCATATGAGGAGAGATGGTATAGTCGTCATTCACTCCAAATGCAGGAAATGGAACCTGATGTTTTCTTTCAGCAAGCTTTTGTATGGGTATGCGTTCTCCTGTTTCTGCGTTTAGGATGAACGTATCGCCAGTAACGCATCCGCTTTCTCTTAGATCGGAAAGCCGCGGGCGCTGGGGCATGCGGTGTTCCACGGATCTTGAAAGCTGGGAAAGGGCAAGGACAGGAATGTTCAGCTCGCGAGCCAGCCCTTTCAGGGACCTGGAGATTTCCGTAACCTGCTGCACGATGTTTGTGGTGGAGGATCTCGGCTCCATGAGCTGGAGATAGTCCACAATGAGCAGTCCAAGGCCTTGCGTTGCCTGCAGTCTCCTTGCCATCGCCCTCATTTGGAGCACGTTCGGGGAGGCCGTATCGTCAATGAAGAGAGGGATTTCGGAGAGCACGCCCAACGCCTGCTGGAGTTTTTCAAAGTCGTTCCTTTCTCCCGATGAAGAGAGTTTTCCTGTTCTCAATCTCCAAAGGTCCACCTGCGCTTGTGCGGCCAGGAAGCGGTCTATCACCTGGTCTTTGGACATTTCCAAGCTGAATATGCCCACAGGCACCTTGCGTACTGCAACCCTTCTTCCGATATCCAAGGCCAGAGCTGATTTTCCCAGAGAAGGGCGCGCTGCCAGGATAATGAGGTCTGATTTCTGGAATCCCGAAAGCATATTGTCTAAGTCTGTAAATCCCGTGGAGATCCCGCGGGTTCCTTTTTCGTTCTTTGAAAGCCGATCGATCCTGTCAAACGCTTCTTCCAGAGTGTCTTTTACCATGACAAAGTTCTGGGAAAGGGAATTCTGGGTAATGGAGAATATGCGAGCTTCCGCCTTGTCGAGCAAAACTTCGGGATCCTCAATCTCGTCATACCCCATAACTCCTATCTCATAGGAAGCTGATATAAGGTTTCGCAGGATGCGCTTTCGCTGCACGATTCTTGCGTAGGTGATCACATGGGAAGCCGTGGGAACGGTGTTGATAAGCTGGGTGAGGTATGCTTTTCCTCCTATGGTTTCAAGTATTCCTTTTTCCTGGAGCCTGGCAGAAACAGAAAGAACATCCACAGGGTCTCCTTTCTCAAAGAGTTCTTGCATTGCCTGGTAAATGGCCTGGTGCGCGTCTTTGTAGAAATCCCTGCTCTCCAAAAAATCTCCCACTTTTGTGATGGCGTCTTTATCCAGCATCAAACTTCCCAGAAGGGACATTTCAGCTTCTATGTTCTGAGGAGGAAGTTTGTCTGGGAGGGTGAATTTTTCCGTAGCCTGGCTTTCTGGCATATACCCTATCATAAGCTTTAACTCTTGGAGTTGGCAAGCAAGGCCTTGGTGTGATACGATAGCAATCGTATGAAAGGACTCGGAAAAACAATTGCGCTTGTTTTTTTTGCAGGAGGAATCTTGGGAAGCTTTGCGATAGGATTCTCCATTGGAAAGACGCAGGCGGTTATCGTTCCCATAGAAGGAGTGTCCAATCTTGAAACAGCAAAGCCCTTGGACACGGACTTTTCTTTGTTCTGGGACGCGTGGTCAAGGATTCAGGAAAAATCAGCGCAATCAAGCGCGTTAAATCCGCAGAAGATGGTGTACGGGGCGATTAAGGGAATGGTGGATTCCTTGGGAGATCCCTACACGGTGTTTTTTAATCCGGAAGACACGAAGAAGTTTTTGGAAGACGTGGGAGGGTCTTTTGAGGGAGTGGGCATGGAAATCGGCATCAAGAACGATCAGCTTCAAGTCGTGTCCCCGATCGAGGGTACTCCCGCCCAGAAAGCGGGATTGAGGGCAGGAGACGCCATTGTGCAGATAGACGAAACTGCGACCCAGGGACTTAGCATTGAAGAAGCGGTTTCCCGAATTCGAGGCCCGAAAGGAACGAAAGTGAAACTCATCGTTTTCCGGAAAGGATGGAAAGAGCCCAAGGAATTCCAGATCCAGAGAGAAGTGATTCAGGTTCCTTCCTTGAAACTTGAAATGAAAGAAGGAGGGGTCGCATACGTCAAGATCTATCAGTTTTCAGAGAAAGCAGGAAGAGATTTCAGGGATGCAGCCCTGGAAATACAGAAGACGGGAGCTTCAAAAATCATTCTGGACCTGCGGGGAAATCCCGGGGGATACCTTGATATCTCGCAAGAGATCGCGGGCTGGTTCTTAAAGCGGGGTCAGGTCGTGGTCATTGAGGATTTCACCTCAATCGGCAAGAAAAAAGAATACAAGGCGCAGGGGAACGAGATGTTCGCTTCCACTCCCATGGTTATTCTCATTGACGAAGGGTCTGCTTCGGCATCCGAGATTCTTGCGGGAGCCCTGAAAGACAACAGGAACATACAGCTCGTGGGAAAGAAATCATTCGGAAAGGGTTCTGTGCAAGAGCTTGAAAGCCTGAAAGACGGATCTTCCCTGAAGATTACCGTGGCGAACTGGCTTAGTCCCGCAGGGCATCTTCTTTCAAAGAAGGGGTTGGATCCAGACGTTGCGGTGGAGATGACCGATAAGGATATTGAGGAAGGAAAGGATCCCCAGCTGGAAAAGGCGATTGAAATTGTGAAGGGCATGTAATATATTGAATGATATGAAAGTCATCTTGCTGAAAGACGTGCCAAAACTTGGCAGGAAATACGTAGTGAAGGAAGCGACGCCGTGTCACGTGAGGAACCTTCTTCTCACCAAGGAGCTCGTGAAAGAAGCGACTACAGATGCCTAAGAATGGCTAAAGC
>CAYYUL010000053.1:0-4207 GCA_964474915.1 uncultured Candidatus Saccharibacteria bacterium
CACTCCCGAAATATACCTCTGGAGCAGGAATACGGGAGCCTTCTTTGACCATACGGACTTATTCTGCTCCAACAACTCCATCATGTCCCTTCCGTCTTCCTCTTGTCCCAAAAACAGCAATCCTTTCCCGCCGGACGGCGTGTTCCCCGAAGGCTTGAATACGTACCTGCTCGGATTATCCTTGATGAATTGTATGGCTTCTTCGTAGCTGGAAAACTGCCAGCTTGGCAATACGCTCACCCCGTATTTCTTGAGTTCTTCCTGTCCGAACTCGCGGTCAATCTCCAGGCGATCCGTGTATATGCTTCCTCCGATTACCAGTTTCCCCTGCTTTCGTAGCTTATCGGCTATTGTTCCAAATTCCACGTCGTCAAAAAGAACGACGTCAGCCCAGTCTTTATGCTCCTCCCATGAAAGAACCTTCTCAATAAAACCGTCGTATACGTCCGCGTCCGACTTCTCCTTGATATAGGATTTCACTTCATGCCCCTCTTTCACCAACTGCCACGCCAGATCTCCGCTCAAGCTCTCCAAAGAAACAAAAAGGAATTTCCTTGGAATAAAATCCGAAGCAGAACCATCCTTTTGCTTTTCGGGGTTTTCTCCCTGCGATTGAGCCATAGTGAAAGTCTACCTCAGGAGCAAAAGGAATAACAGGAGAATACTCGCCGTAGTGGTCGTCAGACAGTATTCGCAGCGCTGTTTGAGCACGAAGAACTGAATAAAAATAAGGAACGCGGAAAAAAGAGCGGCTCCCACTGCCAAAACAAGAAATATGGAAGAAACAGGGAAGGGACCGAACGCTTGAACTCCAAATACAAAGAGCAAAAACAAAATCATGGCAAGCGAATAGTACATCATGCCAAGGACTTCGTTGGGAACTCCCAAGAGCTTGCTGTATCTGCTTCGTATCACTTCATTGCAATCGTCTCCGAAAAAGCACGTGAGGCGTTCGTTGCGTTTTCTTTTGGTGAAGATGTACAAAGAAACAGCAAAGCCCACGGCTATTGACAAGAAAAGCAGAATGTCTATCATTGATATAATTATACAGGTTCGCGGCGCGAAGTTCCAGCATACTTGACAAATCTGGAAATAAGAGTATAGTACACATTACACAAGAGAGCGTTCCCTTTTGAGCTTTTACGGAAAGAGCTCGCAAGGGAGCGCTTTCAAGAACTTTTCCTCTCAAGGTTCGACGGCCATGGGGATATACATTCCCCCGCATTGCGAAAAACCGCCGTATGAAAATGAGAAGGAAAAGCAAAGAAAGTTCTCTAAAAAAATTAAGGAGGATGGAAGAATGACCCACGTCTACCATCTCACTGGCCCGCCCGTAGCGGGCACGACCGACGCGCTCACTAAGTACTGGATGACCTCCTCCAGGACCACCGGCCGCCTCGACACCGACGTCTGAGGCCCGTAGCCCCGTCCAGCCCCTGCATGAACCAAAGCTCCACAATCGCAATGCGATACGGAAGCTCTCTGCAGGGGCTTTTTCTTTTGGTTGCTCACCCTGGGTGAGCAACCAAGGATTATTGACAAAGGATAAATAATTTGGTATCGTCATATCCATGAATACCGAGAAAATGAGACGCGCATTCGCATATCTCAAAGAAGAGGCGCTCAAACTCTCTCTTTTTCTGGTCTTGCTCTACGGCCTTGTATTTGCCATACTGCGAGATCCCAGCCAAGGGCAAACTGTTCCTCCATCTGTTGCCTATAAGGAAGCGGCCCTGGTTTCCCCTGCATCTGAAGAAGGAAGGGTGGAGATTCCAAGTCTCGGCATTGCGGTTCCCCTGCTCATAGTCAACAGCAAAGACCCGCAAGATTTTACAGAACCGTTGAAAAAAGGAGTGGCTCTTTTCCCTTCCGCTTTGCCGGGACAGCAGGGAACCGCAGTCATCTTGGGGCATTCCGCTCCTTTTGGCTGGCCCCGCATCAACTACGACTGGGCGTTCAGCGACATCAAAAAATTAAAACAAGGAGACAAGATTGTCATAACCTTTTGGAATACAGAGTACGTCTATTCTGTGAAAGAAACAATCTTCCTGCAGAAAGGCCAGGAAATACCTATGGAATATCTTTCAGCAGATGACAACCGTATTCTCCTAGTAAGCTGCTGGCCTCCGGGCATAGACAACAAAAGAATAGGGGTGTTGGCAAACTATTGACAAAATAGTGAATATATGATATTTCTCTAACCATGAAGAATTCATCTCTCAGAATATGCGTGTTCTTCGGTCTTGCCCTTCTTCTGGGAGGGTTGCTTCCGTTCTCTGCGGTTTCTGCGAAGAATGACGCTCAGTTTACCACCCATCTTCCTCCTCCAGGCACCGTGTGCGCAAACACTGGAATTCCCATCAGCGTCACCATGAAAAATACCGGGGATACGAATTGGAACGCCGGAACAGGGTATGCGCTGGGATCCCAGAACCCCAGAGACAATACCGTCTGGGGCGGATGGATCGGCCTTTCCCGAAATGTCGTGCCCGGTGAGCAGTTTGAGTTTGTGAAATGGATTACCACTCCCTCAACCCCTGGGACATACAACTTCCAGTGGCAAATGGTGCAAGACGGAGTAGAGTGGTTCGGAGCTATGACTCCCAATAGTACGGTGCAGGTGCAAAACTGCGCTCCTATCCCTCCGACTCCCCCAACTCCTCCGCCTCCTCCTCCTGCGGACAGAACTGCTCCAAGCTGCCAGAGTTTTCATTTTTCCCTTCCTTCTCCTCAGACAAGAGGAGCCACGGTGATCATTACTCCCTATGCGACAGACAACGCTGGAATTTCAAAGATTGAAGTGTACAACAGTCCTCCTCGCGTCCCTGGAGCATACGGCATTGGAACTTGGGAGCTCGTGGGGTCCACTGCATTTTCTGGAGGTCCCGTGGTATGGAATACTTCTCTGTTTGAACCCAAAAGCTATGTCATTGGCATGAAAGCGTATGACACCTCAAACAACGTGGATGATTTTTCGGTGCACAATCTCTGTCAAGCAGCCTATGCAATTAGCTCTGTGCCTCCTGTTCTTACCCTTCTTTCTCCAAACGGAGGAGAGACAGTGAACGCAAACAGTGCGTACACGATATCCTGGAGCGCTTCAAACATTGACCATGTAAGTTTGTATTATTCTTTAGACAGCGGCAGAAATTGGACTCAGATCGCTCACCCCGTATACGGAACTTCGTACCAATGGACGACTCCCGTGCTTTCACAGCAAACATACGATCCTGATAACGCATACGCGCAAAATCAGATAACAACCGTAAGAATACGGGTGGTTGGAGAAAACGCCCAGCATCAGGCCCAGCTTCAAGACGACTCCAACGCTGACTTTACCCTTCGATCCTTGCAGACTGCTCCGCAAGTGAGCGTATATCATTCTCCTTCTGCTCCAACCGCTTCTGATTCCGTCACGGTCATCGCAAACGTCTCTTCTTCTCAGACGAGTATTCGGATGATCAAGATATTCGTTGATGGAAATGAAGTGCGGAAATGCGAGCTCCAAGGATACTGCACCACGTTTCCCAACGCGTATCCTGCGGGATCTCATTCCTATTTCGCCACCGCAGAAGACATACGAGGAAACATTGGTGCAAGCTCAAGCCAGAGCTTCTTTGTGAGAGAGGGGGGCTTTCTTTCAACGCCTGCGGTTTCTCACTCTCCTTCAAGTCCAAGAATCAATGATGCAGTCACCGTCTCGGCTTCTGCAAGTCAGCTGACAGCAAGACTTGAGGTTTGGGTGGACGGTTCTCTTAAACATACATGCTTTGCAGCCGCCTTCTGCCAATATTCTTCTTCCTTTTCTGCTGGAACACATAATTATTATGCGGTGGCATACGATGCGAGCTCAAACGCGAGAAATTCTGGCACCCAGAGCTTTACGGTGAACGGAACTTCTCAACCCTCCGTCACCAATCCTTCTGTCGCGGTCTTTCATTCTCCAGTATCTCCCACAGCGAGCGACTACGTTATCGTAAATGCCAACGCTTCAGATCCTGATGGAATCCAAAGCATTGCAATGTACGTGGACGGGTCTTTGCGCAATACTTGTTCAAGCATCACCACCTGCCAGACCCCAAGCCAGCAGTATGCTGCCGGTTCTCACAGCTACTACGCTTCGGCAACGGACTACAGAGGAAGTATAGGGACGTCTACTATTCAAAACTTTATCGTTTCAGGAATCCCTCCTGTAATCCCTCCTCTA
>CAYYUL010000053.1:4217-4643 GCA_964474915.1 uncultured Candidatus Saccharibacteria bacterium
AATCCCTCCTCCTTCCCTAACGATTCCCGCGTTATTCACATCTCTCTCTCTTACAGCTCCCTCTTCCGTTGACTTTGTCACGATTACGGCCACTGCCTCAGACCCTGACGGAATCCAAAGCATCACCATATATGTAGACGGGTCTCCCAGGCAGAACTGTTCCGGTACCACGACCTGTCAGACTTCAAACCAGCAATATTCCGTCGGCTCTCACACCTATTACGCGACAGCCATTGATACGAGAGGAACGGAAGGAAGAGCCGCAACGCAGAGCTTTTCTGTCGGACAGTTCCCGACCCAGACAAACCCCCAGGTCTCCGTTTCCCATAATCCCTCCTCTCCGGCAACAACCGACTACGTGGTCGTGACGGCTTCTGCTTCAGACCCTGACGGGATCCAAAACATCACCATCTATGTGGACGCCAG
>CAYYUL010000054.1:0-318 GCA_964474915.1 uncultured Candidatus Saccharibacteria bacterium
ATTCCTTACAAGGGTGTGGGCTGTATGCTCATTGCCAGTCTTGATGAGGGGAGCCACGGTCTTTTCCGTGACTTCCAGATAACTGGAAATCGTTTCGGATTGTAGGGTGGCAAGATCCCCTGCAGACACACGAGACGAGTCAGGGATCAATTGTATGGCCATAATATTGCCAACGAAGATGCCCACCAAGAAGACGCCGAGGAACTTCCCTAGAAGATTCATGAGATTCTCCCCTTTCTGCATAAAACCGTTCATCGTGTAATGAACTATGTATCTAGCATTATCACACCTTTAATAGAAAGTCATGTGTTTGAGCGG
>CAYYUL010000054.1:328-4604 GCA_964474915.1 uncultured Candidatus Saccharibacteria bacterium
GTTTTTGAGCGTGTATTAAATCTGGCTGCTTGATGTGTTCGCTGATGTGCTCGCTCGGACCAAGCACACGCCTGTCTTTTCAAAAGAGGGATTTTCGTGTACAATACAACCCTTGCGAATATATGAACCATTAGCTTTTTGCTCAGAACCATATATTTCTCGCTAGCACTCAAAATATGAAACAGGAATTCATTAGGATCAAAGGAGCGCGCGTACACAACTTAAAAAACGTATCCGTGGACATCCCAAAGCGAAAGCTCGTGGTGATCACGGGGATTTCGGGTTCTGGGAAAAGCTCTCTCGCTTTTGACACTCTGTATGCGGAAGGCCAGAGGAGATACGTAGAAAGCTTGTCGGCGTATGCAAGGCAGTTTTTGGGCATGATGGACAAACCCGACGTGGACAGCATCGAAGGCATCAGCCCGGCCATTGCCATTGACCAGAGAAAGGGAAGCCATAACCCGAGATCCACCGTGGGAACGATCACAGAAGTATATGACTACTTGAGGATTCTCTTTGCGAGAATCGGTATTCCCCATTGCCCTCAATGCGGCAGGGTGGTAAAGCGCCAGTCGGTGTCCCAGATCGTGTCGCAGGTGGCAAAGCTCCCTTTGGGATCTGAAATCATGGTATTGGGGCCCGTGATCCGCGACAGGAAAGGAGAGCACAGGGGCATTTTGGAAGAGATCCAGAAAGCGGGATTCGTGAGGGTGCGGGTGGACGGCATCGTTTGGCGCGCGGAAGAAGCGCTGCACAAGGATCTTGACCGCAAGACAAAGCACAGACTTGAAGTGGTTGTGGACCGGCTCGTTATTGATAAGGATCTCGATAGTTCCCGTCTGGCTGATTCCATAGAGACCGCATTGAAGCTCGGAAAAGGCCTGGTCGGCGTGCATTGCTCCAAGAAAGAGACGGAGCTCCTGTTCTCTGAACGGTTCGCATGCGAGCATTGTTCAGTCAGCCTTCCCGAAGTAGAGCCGCGCATGTTTTCTTTCAACAGCCCGTACGGGGCGTGTCCTTCTTGCCAGGGGCTGGGGCAGAAACTGGAAGTGGATCCCGCATTGGTGATTCCCAACCCTCGGCTCTCGTTGGCAGAGGGCGCGATTTTCCCCTGGGCAAGAGCTTCGCATAAGATAGGGAGGCAGGGATTCTTCTGGTGGAAGGTGGAGGAGCTTGCAGCAAAGCACGGGTTCTCTCTCCGGGTTCCCGTCCAGGATCTTCCAAGGAACGTCATGAAGCTCGTCCTGTACGGAGCTGGAAACTTTGAAGGGGTGATTCCCTGGTTAGAGCGCAAGTTCCACGAGACCGATTCCGAATACGCAAGGGAAGAGATCGACCGGTACATGGTGGAGAAGCTCTGCGAGGTGTGCAAGGGAGCCCGTTTGAAGCCCGAAGTATTGTCTGTCACCATCGCGGGAAAATCCATTTCGCAGGTGACGGAGTTGTCCGTGAGCTACGCAAAGGAGTTTTTTGCGGAGCTTCCCTCCACGCTTACTTTAGGAGAGGCGAAGATCGCGCTTCCCATTATCAAGGAAGTGGGAAACCGGCTGAGCTTCCTTATTGACGTGGGGTTGGAGTACCTTACGTTAGCAAGGAAAGCTACAACATTGTCTGGAGGAGAAGAGCAGAGAATACGGTTAGCTACCCAGATAGGGTCAAAGCTCACCGGGGTCTTGTACATCCTGGACGAGCCTTCTGTCGGGCTGCATGCGAGAGACCAGGCGCGGCTCATTAAAACCTTGGAACAGCTTCGGGATATCGGGAACAGCGTCGTGGTGGTGGAGCATGATCCCGAGATCATAGGATCTGCCGACTGGGTTATTGACGTCGGGCCTGGAGCAGGAAGGCATGGAGGGAAGATAATCTTTGAAGGAACTCCGAGCCAGCTTCTCAAAAGCGCCACTGGCACGGGAGCGTATCTTTCCGGAAGGAAGAAGATATCGGTTGTAAAGAAGCATGTTCTCAATCCCAAGAATCAGCTCGTGATCAAAGGGGCGACACAGCACAACTTAAAGAATATCGACGTGCGCATACCCCTGGGGATGTTCGTGTGCGTGACCGGGGTGTCGGGATCAGGCAAAAGCTCTCTGGTGAACGACATTGTGGCCAAGGCGCTTTTGAAAAAGTTCTACCGGGCCAAAGAAGAGCCGGGACGGCACAATGGAATTTCAGGAATTGAGAAGTTAGACAAGGTGGTGCTTATCGACCAGTCTCCCATAGGGCGGACTCCGAGATCCAATCCCGTCACCTACACAGGGTGCTTCAACTCCATCCGGGACATATTCGCCAAAACCAAGGAGGCCAAGATCCGGGGATATGATGTGGGAAGGTTCTCTTTCAATGTGAAAGGGGGAAGGTGCGAATCCTGCGAAGGCCAGGGATTGAAGAAGATCGAGATGTATTTTCTGCCTGACGTCTACGTGGAATGCGAAGAATGCCACGGGGCAAGATACAACAAGGAAGTGCTGGAGATCGAGTACAAGGGAAAGACCATTGCGAACGCATTGAAGTTCACCGTGGAGGAAGCCCTGGAATTCTTCAAGAACATACCCTCTATCACCCAGAAGCTCCAGACATTGCACGAGGTCGGGTTGAGCTATGTGGAGCTGGGCCAGCCCGCCCCCTCGCTTTCCGGAGGAGAGGCGCAGAGAGTGAAGCTGGCAACAGAGCTTTCCAAAAGAGCAACAGGGAGAACTTTGTATATATTAGACGAGCCAACCACAGGCCTCCATTTTGAAGACGTGCAGAAGCTTCTGCATGTCCTTGGAGAACTCGTGAACAAGGGGAATACGGTATTAGTAATTGAGCATAATACCGACGTCATCCTGAACTCAGATTGGGTGTTAGATCTGGGTCCGGAAGGCGGAGAAAGAGGAGGGGAGATCGTGGCCCAGGGAACTCCGCAGGAAATCATGAAGAGCAAGAAAGGCTACACAGGCAGGTTTCTCAGGCAGCTTTCGTGAGAGCCCTTGTTTTCTCTTATATCCTATGGTATAGAAGAGTCATTCAAGCTCTTTTTAGTTTTAAAGGAGGGATAAATGATGGAATCGTTGATTTTTGTCGCATGTCTGTACATTGTGTTGGGATACGGCATCTTGTACCACCTTCCCGATCAAGCATTCAGAGGCCGTTTCTTGTTCCAAGACGAGGGTTCCTGGAAAGAAACGTTTTTGCTTGTGATTTGGCCCTATGACCTGTTCCGGGCATTTTGGACTCAGAAAAGAAACAAGGAGAGAAAGGCATGACTATCGTGAAGCAGCACCATTTTAATGTATTGGATGAGAACGGCATACAAATCGATGCCTCTCTGCACGAAGACGATCTGGTGATGCTTATCATGAAGCATACGTATCAAGGCGAAAAGCCGCCCCCCGGCCGCTTCAAAATTGTCAGAGAGCATGAGGATGACGGCCAGATCTATGTGATACTGGAGGTCGCAGATAGAATTGGTGGCTATGACATGCCTCGGCTTCAAACCAAATTAGTCAAATTCAGAATTGAAGACATCGACCACATCCGGCTTCTTGCAAGAGCATCCCTCGCGTCCTCCATTCTGTTCCAGTGGATCGGCAAAGGGCTCGCAAGCAACGCAGATTTACGAACACGAATCGAAAAAGCGGTGAAAGAATTAAATGCCTGATAGTCCTCCTCTCTAGCGCATTCAATCAGAGCCGCCTGTGGTTTCTAAGGCGGCTTTTTCTTTACCTCTTGACAAAGATTCTTGCTTTGAGTAGATTACGGACAGGAATAATTAGCACTCATAACGGTTAACTGCTAACTTCATGCAAATCAAACCGCTTGCAGATCACGTATTAATAGAGCCCCTCAAACAGGAGGAGAAGACAAAGTCCGGCATTTTGCTTCCGGAATCTTCAGATAAAGAAAGACCAGAGCAAGGCAAAGTTGTAGCCATAGGTCCCGGCAAGAAAGATGACAATGGAAAGCTTGTTCCCATGGAGGTAAAGGTGGGAGACATGGTGTTGTTCACCAAGTACGGCCCCAACGAAGTGAAGATCGACGAGAAAGAATACTTAATCGCCAAAGAAGACGATATTTTGGCAATATTGGAATAAGCAAAGCTTGATGATTATTTAAGTGAAGCTTGATTATCATTCATCATATGGCAAAACAAATACTCTATTCAGAAGACGCAAGGAAGAAGCTGAAAGCAGGCGTGGACAAGTTGGCGAACGTAGTGCGCATTACCTTGGGCCCCAAGGGGCGCAACGTGGTGCTGGACGAGGGATTCGGATCTCCGACCATTACCAATGACGGC
>CAYYUL010000055.1:0-4550 GCA_964474915.1 uncultured Candidatus Saccharibacteria bacterium
ACCTTACCCAATGCTCTATTGGGTCTTGGCTGCTGATTGCCAAATCCCTCTTTTTTTCAAACGCTCACGTCTATCCTTGCGGATTCCGTTGTCGTAAAAAGGGCTCTTATGGGTTTCCAGCATGTTCGGAAATTTTCATCAAGATGTTTCCATCTTGCGCCACACTATTATTGTATGGGCCTCGCATGGTACCGATCCACTACCCCGCGGTCTTGAGAGTACCAGATTTAGGAGATCAAATCAAGGCCCTTGAATGTTTCCTCATAATATCTCAAAATCCTGTTCGCCTCTTCCATGGAAAGGCGGTAGTCGGGATCGTGCACGATATTGTTGCGCGTCCTGTGAGCTTCCCATATCTGATCCAGATTGGGAATAATTGCTGCATTCACCTGTTTCAAACGCTCAGCTATCGTTGTCTGGGTGAATCCCAGGCGGAAAAGCGTATTTCCCAGAATGCCGTCGGCTTCAATAACAGCAAGCTTATATTCAGATTCGTTTGCGGTTCTCAATCGTGCTCTGATCCTCTGCCATTGGCGCGTGAGGTTGGGAACTCCGAAGGGACGATACGTGAGAAATTCCGTAGCATCAAACAAGATTCGAAAGTTAAGCCAGGACGTGCGCACAAGGATCACGATGATGAATATGGCGAAAACGCTTCCCACGATAATAGAAGCTGTCTTCCACGCGAAAAGCAACTCATTCTCCACCGCGAGTGAATTAATGTACGTGATTATTTCTCTTGCGTTATCCATTGGATTGAATTTGTTCAAACAGCTTTCCTGCCTCAAACAGTGTCTGCTCATGGAACGCCTTGCCGATAAGCTGCATTCCCACGGGAAGCCCCTGGACAGAACCCGTAGGCAGGGAAATGGCGGGAAGCCCGGTGAGGTTCACGGGCACCGTATAGATGTCAGCTAAATACATTGCCATGGGATCTGCCGAGCGTTCTCCGATCTTGAAGGGAAGGAAGGGAGCCGTAGGGCCAGCCACCACGTCCACTTTCTCAAACGCTTTTTCAAAATCCTGCTTCAAAAGGGTTCTCACCTTCTGGGCTCTCAGGTAGAAGGCGTCATAGTATCCTGCTGACAGCGCATAGGTTCCCAGCATGACTCTTCGCTTCACTTCTTCCCCGAATCCCTGCCCCCTGCTCTCTTCGTACTCTTGCAAGAGAGTGCCTGACTTCACGTGCTTTCCATATCTGAACCCATCGTATCTCGCAAGGTTTGAAGATATCTCAGACATGTCAATGACGTAGTATGAAGCCAGCGCATACTTGGTATGAGGAAGGCTTATCTCTTGGATCCTGGCGCCTTGTTTTTCCATGAACCCTATCCCCTTCTCAACGACGGCTTTGACGTGAGGATCCAAGCCTGTATCAAAGTATTCTTTCGGAACCCCTATGGTAAATTCTCGCCACGAGGATTTCTTCGGAGGGAGCTCATGATACGCAACATTCGTCCCATCTTTCGGATCCTTCCCTTGACTGACGTGAAAGAGCTTTTCTGCGTCTTCTGTCGTTTTTCCTATGGAACCCACCTGGTCCAGGGAAGAAGCCACTGAGATGATCCCGTATCGGGATACCGCTCCATAGGTCGGCTTCAATCCCACCACTCCGCAAAAGGAAGCTGGCAGACGGATTGATCCTCCGGTATCCTCACCCAAGGAGACAAGGCATTCGTCTGCGGCCACGCTTGCCGTTGACCCTCCGGAAGTCCCTCCTGGAACCCTGCTCTTGTCCCTGGGGTTTTTCGTGGGGCCGAACGCGGAATTCTCCGTGGAGCTTCCCATTCCGAACTCATCCATGTTCGTTTTCCCGAGGATCAGGACTCCCGCCTCTTTTACTTTTTGTATCACGGTCGCGTCATAGGGCGCAATGTAATTTTCCAGCATGCGGGACCCCGCAGTGCACGGCAGTCCCTCCACCAAAATGGCGTCTTTCACAGACATGGGGACTCCGGCAAGCTCTGGAAGCTGCTCTCCTTTGGAGATTGCACGGTCTACTGAAGCAGCTTCAGAGAGCGCAAGCTCCTCGCTTACCGCGAGAAAGGCGTGGATATCCCCGTCTTTCTCTTTGATATTGTTTAAAAAGGCTTTTACAAGCTCTGTTGCGGAAAACTCTTTCTTTAAAAGCCCTTCCTGAACTTTGGAGATGTTAAGAGAAGCGGTATCCATATCACGGGAGAATTGAGGGCACTTTCAGGAATCCGTCTTTCTGCTCTGTCGTCTGGAGAAGCCCTTTTGTTCCACGGCTTCCTGCTTCCTGGTCTTTGCGCATCACGTTCTGCACTTGAACAGAATGGGTCGTTTCTCGAACCCCGGACACGTCAAGAGTCTGCAAAGAAGCGAAGTAATCCAAAATCGCAGAAAGGTCTCTCTGGAACTTCTCCGTTTCCTGGGGATTCAATTGAATACGCGCCAGCTTTGCGACGTGCAGAACGTCTTCTTTTGAAATCATTGCGGGGGATCTATGTCTTCGGTTTCCACGAGAACCTCGTGAAGCTCATCCAGATTCTCCAATACCATTCCTGCTCCCCGGACAACTGCGGTCAAAGGGTCTTCCACGATGGTCGTTGGGATTTTGGTCTCTTTTGCAATGAGCACGGCAAGCTCCTTCAAAAGAGAACCGCCTCCTGAAAGATACAATCCCTGAGCCATGATGTCAGCCAATAATTCTGGAGGAGTTTCTTCCACGGTGCGTTTGATTTCTGCTACGATCTGACGCACGGATTTCTCCAATGCTTTGCGGATGTCGGCGTCTGATACGATGATTTCTTCCGGGAGCCCGGTCACCAGGTTTCTTCCCCGCAAAGGAATGGTCTTCTTTTCTTTCATGGGATACGCGGACCCAACGAGCATTTTAATGGATTCTGCGGTACGTTCTCCGATGAGAAGGCGATACTCATCCTGAGCGTACCTGATGATATCATCGTTCAGCTTGTCTCCCGCAATGCGCAAAGACTTTGCCAGAACGATCCCTCCCAGAGAGATGACGGCTACCTCTGTCGTGCCTCCTCCGATATCAACGATGAAGTTTCCGCCGGCTTCCTGCACTTCCAAGCGCGATCCGATGGCGGCTGCCATGGGCTCCTCCACGAGAAACACTTCCCTCGCCCCGGCTGACATTGTGGCGTCCCGTACCGCTTTCTTTTCCACCTCGGTTACGCCGAAAGGAATTCCAACGATCACCCGAGGGCCGGGACTCAGCAAGAATTTCTTCTTGGATGCCTTCCTGATGAAATACTTGAGCATTTGCTCGGTCACCTCAAAATCAGAGATGACCCCTTTCACCAAGGGCCGTGTTGCTACGATATGGGCGGGAGTCCTTCCCACCATTTTTCGGGCTTCCTGCCCTATGGCCAAAATCCTCCCCGTCTTTTGGTTCACTGCCACCACCGAAGGCTCCTGGATAACGATCCCCCTCCCCCGCACGTACACCAAAGAGTTCGCGGTCCCCAGATCAATGGCGATATCTTCTCCCAGATACGACAGCAGTCTGTTGGTAAGTTTATTTCGCATGAATGACGTTCAATAAATCTCCCGTTTTCACAAGTTTTGAAGCCTCCTCTCCCCTTCTCTTCACCTCAACGTCCCCCCGGGTCTTCTTGCTTGCCACGACTCTCCAGGGAATTCCGATAAGGTCCGCGTCAGCCAGTTTCTCTCCCGCGCTCTTTTGTTCCCTGTCGTCATACAGCACTTCAACGCCTTTCTCGGAAAGTTCCTGATATACCAGATCCCCTTCCTTTGCAGTTCCTTCCAAGGAAAGAAGATGCACCTTGAAAGGAGCCACGGATTCCGGCCACACAATGCCCTTTTCGTCATGGAGCACTTCAACGATTGTTCCCACAAGCCGGTTCAATCCTATCCCATAGCATCCCATGATGACAAGATGGCTTTCCCCTTGCTCGTCTTTGTACGCAAGATGAAAGGGTTCTGAATACTTGGTGCCCAGCTTGAAAATGTTCCCCACCTCCACCGCATTCCTCTTTTCCAGGTCTTTTGAGGAGCATTGAGGGCACGAAGACTGGTCTTTGATGATTTCCTCGTTCACCGCAATGCGGCACCTCCTGCATACATAAATAGTATCTTCACCCGCCTGAGTTAACGTCTGGAACTCATGGGAATATTCGGAGAACGTTCCTCCTGAAGCAAACGTGAAATATGTCTGCTCTCCTATTCCCGCTCGTTCAAAAATCCTCTGGTACGCCTCTTTCATCTTCTCGTAGTATTCGTCCAGGTCTTTTTCGTCTGTATGGAACGAATAGAGGTCTTTCATCAAAAACTCCCGGCCCCTCAGGATTCCAGACTTTGCGCGTTTCTCATCGCGGAACTTATTCTGAATCTGGTACACGTATTGGGGAAGATCCCTGTAGGAAGAGATATAATTCGTAGCCAGAGGAACGACGATTTCCTCGTGCGTGGCTCCCAATGCGTACTCTTGCTTTGAATAAAAAGAAGTGAAGCGGAACAGATTATCTAATCCCTGCCATCTTCCTGTCTTTTCCCAATTCTCCTTGGGATGCAGAGACGGCATGAACAGTTCCTGACCGCCC
>CAYYUL010000056.1:0-324 GCA_964474915.1 uncultured Candidatus Saccharibacteria bacterium
AGCACCGGCTTTACCGCAGGATCGTCTCCTGACTTTGCCTCAAGGGCTTTCAGTGCCGAACCTCTGATGACAGGGGTCGTGTCTCCGGGGAAGTTATACTTCTTCAAAAGCTCTCTCACTTCAGACTCCACGAGGTCTACGATCTCAGGATCATCCACCATATCCACCTTATTCAGGAACACAATGATGTTGGGAAGTCCTACCTGGCGCGCCAAAAGAATATGCTCTCTGGTCTGGGGCATAGGGCCGTCGGGAGCGGAAACCACAAGAATTGCTCCGTCCATCTGGGCGGCTCCCGTAATCATGTTTTTGATGTAGTCTGCG
>CAYYUL010000056.1:334-4521 GCA_964474915.1 uncultured Candidatus Saccharibacteria bacterium
TGTGATCCCGCGAGCCCGCTCTTCAGGGGCGTTATCAATGTCTGATACGGACTCTACTTTCACCTTGTTGCCCGCCAAGCTCAATGCATGAAGGATGGCCGCGGTCAAGGTAGTTTTCCCGTGGTCAACATGGCCTATGGTGCCGATGTTGAGATGGGGTTTTGTTCTCTCAAATTTTTCTGCCATACGATGAAAGGTTAGTTATTTGTTTAATTCCGTCAGGAATCAAGCTATGCTTATTCTAGCGGTAAATCGTCAAGTGTCAACTCCTCGTCTGTGAATTCCTCTTCCTGAATCACGGGAACTGCCGCTTGCTTGGGAACAGAAATACCCTTAAAATCTTCGTAGGATACCAGCACAAAGACGGGCCTGTCGTTTTCTACGACCACGACCTTTCCTCCGTCCTTGATGAGTTCTTTTAATTCTTTCAGGTCCATACGAGTTTACTTGCGTTTTCCTTCAATGATTTCCTGCGCCACGTATTGGGGAGCAGGTTCATAATTGGCAAACTCCATGGTAAATGTTCCCCGCCCTTCTGTCAATGAGCGTATCTGGGTGGCATACCCGAACATTTCAGACAAAGGAATCTTGGCGTGGATGACTTTCATCTGCAATCGGTCTTGGGTATCCTCGATGCGGGCTCTCTTCGCAGACAAATCTCCGATGACGTCTCCGAAGAAATCAGCCGGAATCACGACCTCCAGACTCATCACGGGTTCCAAGATAATCGGCTTTGCTTTCCTGGCCGCTGTCTGGAAGGCCATGGACGAGGCAATCTTGAACGCGATCTCGGAAGAGTCCACCTCGTGGTAGCTTCCGTCGTACAAGGTCGCCACGAGGTCAACCACCGGGTATCCTGCCTGTATGCCTTTATCCATTGCTTCCTTTAACCCTTTTTCCACTGCCGGAATGTATTCTCTTGGAATAGTTCCTCCCTTAATCTCGTCCACGAACTCGAATCCCTGGCCCCTTTCTCTGGGAACCACTCGTATGTATACGTGCCCATACTGTCCCCTTCCTCCAGACTGCTTGATATATTTCCCTTCGGCTTCGGCTGGCTGCGTACTGGTTTCCTTGTAAGCAACCTGGGGTCTGCCTACGTTGGCCTCCACGTTAAACTCCCGCTTCATGCGGGCCAATATGATTTCCAGATGCAGCTCTCCCATGCCGGCTATCAGCGTCTCCCCTGTCTCCATGTCAGATTTAATGCGGAAGGTCGGATCCTCTTCAGCCAAACGGCGCAGCGCCAATCCCATTTTTTCCTGGTCGGCCTTAGTCTTTGGCTCAATGCGAATGGAAATCACGGGCTCCGGGAACGAAATCTGCTCCAGCAGAATGGGGGCTTCTTCATCGCACAGAGTGTGCCCCGTAGACGTATTCTTCAATCCGACGGTGGCCGCAATATCTCCCGCGAACAATTCCTCCACTTCTTCGCGCTCTGAAGCGTGCATGCGCAGGATCCTGGAGATTCGCTCTTTTTCTCCAGAAGTCGCATTGAGAACGTATGAACCTTTCTGAATGGATCCTGAATACACTCTGAAGAAGGTGAGGGTTCCCACATACGGATCAGAAGCCACCTTGAACGCTAACGCCGAAAAAGGAGCAGTATCTTCCTGCATCCTTGTGATTTCTTCTCCGGTCTTTGGATCTATTCCTTTAATCGGAGGAACATCCAAAGGATTAGGGAGATAGTCCACTACTCCGTCAAGCACGAACTGTACTCCTTTGTTCTTTAAGGAAGATCCGCAGAACACAGGGACCAAGGTTCCTGCAATCGCAGCTTTTCTCAAGGCCTTCTTAAGGTCTTCCAGAGGAATCTCTTTCCCTTCCACATACATATTCATCAATTGCTCATCCTCGCCAGCTATCTTCTCAATCAAATGCATCCGCTGTTTCTTTGCCTCTTCCTTCAAATTGTCTGGTATCTCTTCTTCTTTAATCTCCTGCCCGAAATCTCCCAGGAACCGGTATGCCTTATTCCTCAGCAGATCAACGATTCCGGAAAAGTTCTCTTCTTCTCCGATAGGAATATGCAACGAGACAGCAAAGGGGGTGAGCTTCTTTAGAATAGAGTCAAAGCTTTTCTCATAAGAGGCTCCCATGCGGTCTAACTTATTAATGAAGCAAATGCGGGGCACCCCAAACTTGTCTGCCTGGCGCCACACGGTTTCTGACTGGGGCTCCACGCCCGCCACTCCGTCAAAGATCACTACGGCTCCGTCAAGCACGCGAAGAGACCGCTGGACTTCTGCGGTAAAGTCAATGTGCCCGGGAGTATCGATAATGTTGATTCGATACTCCTGACTTTTGTCTCTGGTAGGCAGATATGTGGGTATCCAAAAACACGTGGTGGCAGCCGCCGTTATCGTAATCCCCCGCTCTTTCTCCTGCTCCATCCAATCCATGATGGCCGCTCCTTCGTGTACCTCCCCTATTTTGTGGGAGACTCCCGTGTAAAACAACACGCGCTCTGACGTAGTCGTCTTTCCCGCGTCAATGTGAGCGATAATTCCAATGTTCCGATATCTCTCTATGGGATACTGCCGTGACATATACTATTGATAAATCTACATGTCTATGCTATTATTACTTTAGTATTCCATTGAAAAGGGGAGGTGCATAAAATGATTGAGGTTGCGATTGGATTGGTAGTTGCGATGTTTGGGACATACTTCATATCCATAAGCGTGTGGAGAATGATTGCTTGGACCTCTGGTCGTCACGGAAGCTTCCCGATTAACGCCTTCTTATACTTCGGCTTGGGAACAATCGTACTCGCCAGTGCAAAGGAATCTGGACTAGGACTCTGGGTCGTCGTCTTCTATGTTCTCGGCATTGTCCTGGCATTCGCTCGGGACATGAAAGATACCAGGTATTTCAACTGGCCAGACTGGACGCGCTGAATACATACTCTTTCTCCAGAGAGGAAACGACGATCGTTTCCTCTTTTCTTTTAATCTAAAAAGATCAAACTTGCTTAATGCGAAGTATCAAGCTTTGCTTACCTGGAAAACCCGAAGTGTGCGAATGCCCGGTTGGCTTCCGCCATGCGGTGCACATCTTCCTTCTTCTTATACGCTGATCCCTCTTTCTTTGAAGCAAGCAGGAGTTCCTCGGCAAGCTTTTCCGCCATGGGTTTTCCTTTCTTGGAACGGGCCGCGTTCAAAATCCATCGGAACGCCAAACTCAATTTCCTGTTCCCCTTCACTTCCACCGGAACCTGGTAGGTCGCTCCTCCGATTCTCCTTGACCTCACTTCAAGCAAGGGAGAAACATTCTCTATGCTTATCTGGAACACCTCCAGAGGGTCTTTCTTTGTTTTCTCTTTCACGATATCAAAAGCGCCGTATACCACTTTGCGCGCCGCATTCTTCTTTCCCGCCCTCATGACGTGATTGATGAGTTTTGCCACCATCACGTCCTGATATCTTGAATCGGGTGGTATCGCTCTTGGTTTAATAGTTCTTCTTGCCATATCATTTGCTTCGTTTTGTCCCGTATTTGCTTCGAGTCTGTTTCCTTGCGCTTACACCTGCGGTATCAAGCATGCCCCGCACAATATGATATCTCACTCCGGGCAAATCTTTTACCCTCCCTCCTCTCAAGACAACGACCGAGTGCTCTTGAAGATTATGCCCTTCTCCAGGGATATACGCGGTAACCTCCATGCCATTGCTCAGCCTCACTCTCGCCACTTTCCGGAGCGCTGAGTTTGGTTTCTTCGGGGTCGTGGTAAACACGCGAATGCACACTCCTCTCTTGAACGGGGATGGGTAGGAAACGGGCTGGTTTTTCTTTACGTTGAATCCGAAACCCAAGGCCGGGGTCTTTGAACGCCTCTTTGCCTTTTTCCTGCCTCGCTTGATCAATTGATGGATTGTGGGCATAAAACAACCTACACTCTATCAGAGGGCGTTTGCTGTGTCAACAGAAAAGTGGTTGCTCACCCAGGGCGAGCAGCCACTAGAGGAAAAGCGGGGAACCCACGATGAGCCGATAGAGCCCCTGGGTAAGGGGAGAAAGGAAATCCGAGAAGAAAAGGATGAACAAAAGCAAGATGAGGAACCCGTACTGCAAAAGAAATATGCGCACAGAATCCAATGTGGGGGGGAGAAACGAGAAAAGGACGTGAGAGCCGTCAAGCGGGGGCAAGGGAAGAAGATTGAATATCGCAAGAAGGATGTTCA
>CAYYUL010000057.1:0-4357 GCA_964474915.1 uncultured Candidatus Saccharibacteria bacterium
GTGTAGGTCGCTTTTGAATGGTCTTGGGGGAGAGGCGTTATGGTGTTTGCCACCCATTGAGGAATGGTCTGCACCAAGAGATCTCCTCCCAGCTTCCAGAGCTCTTTCGTCAATTCGGGGGTGGTACATTTTCTGTCTCCTATGTCAAAATCCGCTGTTGCGAGTATGGGGCCGTGATCCGCTTCTTCATCCATTACAATGATGGTGACTCCTGTCTTTGTTTCTCCATTGAGGATGGTTGACTGCACGGGCGTGGGGCCTCTGTATTTGGGAAGGAGGGACGGATGAACGTTGAGGGCGCCATATTTGGCAACATCGAGGATTTTCCTGGTAAGAATCTTGCCGTAGAATCCAACCACGATCAAATCCGCGTCGCTGCTTTCGGGAGCCACAATATGAAACCCGGCTTTTTCCAGCTTCTCTTTGAGAGTGAGGCCGGATTCGCGGCCGAAAAATACATTATTCATTTTGTTTCCTCTTTCCACTCCATGGTTGATTCTTTGTCTGCGAATTCCAGCCATTCTCCGTCTTGCTGGCGCACCACGAACCATTTCTTTTTAGCCTCAGACCACACCATTGGGTTTCCCTGGTAGAAAGGCTTCTTCACGATCTCTTTGGGCTTTAAGCGGTCGAGCTCCAGCCAACGCTTGAACACGGTTTCAATGGAGTAGTCTAAAGACCTTGACTGGGCCCATCGAGCTACCTTGGTAAGGGCTTCCTTCGCCTTTTTCAGAGACCCGGCTAACTCCAGAAGCTGCTGTGCGGGTCTCGTATACCTTGAGTAGATGATTTTTCTTTTCTTTGCGTCTTTCTTTATCTGCGCCAGAGACAATCCTTTCGTCGCGAAATAATGGTTCACCACCTGCTGGAGTTCTGTTTCTTTTTCTTCTTTTTTTCTCCGCCTCATCGCTTTTATCGTACTGTATCTTGTGATACACTGCAACCACGTATCACGCTATGCTTAAGCGTATTTTCATTGCTTTGAACCTGCCAGAGGACGTGCAAGAGACTCTTTTGTCTTATCGGGAACAATGGCTAGATCTTCCCGCGAACTGGACCAAAAAAGAGAATCTCCACATCACCCTCCAGTTTCTCGGAAATGTCTCGGAAAAAGAGATTGAGAAGGTTGCAGAGAAACTTGCCTTGGTGGGGGAGAAGCATTCGCCCTTTGAAGGAACATTTCAGAGCATTGCGTATGGACCCACAAAGAAAGCTCCTTCCATGGTATGGGTTTATGCAGAAAGGACCCCTTCGCTGCTTCTTCTCCAGAAAGATATCTCCAAGGCTGCTTCCCAGATGCTTGATCTGGAGAAATGGCCTTTTACCCCGCATCTCACCCTGGCCAGACTGCGCCAGTTTGAGTTCCAGAGATTGGAACCCGAAGAGCGGCCCCTTATTGAGGAAGATATCTTCGTATCGTTTCCCGTGAAATCTTTTGAGATCATGGAAAGCAAGCTCCAGAGGGGAGGGTCGGAATATGCAATCGTCGAGTCGTTTCCCCTCGGAAAGAACCAATGACCAGGACAATCATCAGAAATGCAAGAACATCCGACTGGGAGGCCATCCAGAAGCTGGTTGCCCCGTATCTCCACAAAGCAATCGAGCTCCCGCTTCCTTCGTGGAAGTTTTACGTTGTCGCGCTGTCTAAGAAAAAGATCGTGGGCTGCTGCGCCCTCCAGATATATTCAAAAAAGATCGCAGAGATAAGAAGCTTGGTCATTGTGCATCTGGCAAGGAAAAAAGGGCTGGGGACCAAGCTCGTTCAGTTCTGTGTCGGAAAAGCCGCAAGAAAGGGCATTTGCGAAGTCATGGTGGTGACGTCTTCTCCGGGATTCTTCAAGAAGAACGGCTTTGACTACTTCTTTTCCCAGAAGCATATCTTGTTCAAGCGATTCAAATGAAGATCCATTGTATCGGTATAGGAGGAATAGGGGTTTCGGCTCTTGCCCAGTACTATCTTGCAAAAGGATATGAGGTGTCTGGCTGCGATTTGGTCCGCTCTGAAATAACGGGGCATCTTGCAAAGCAAGGAATGAAAATCCGCATCGGCAGGCCGCAGGCTCTATGCTCAAGGAGTGCCGACCTCGTGGTGTACAGCCCTGCGGTAAAAGCTTCGCATCCCGAATTGAAAGGGAAAAAAGCACTGAGCTATCCTGAAGCACTGGGAGAACTCACCAGGCAGCATTATACGATTGCGGTATCTGGAACCCATGGGAAGTCCACCACGTCTTCCATGATTGGGCTCATGCTTTGCAACGCGGGATTAGACCCCACCGTGATTGTTGGAACTAGGCTCAAAGAGTTCGGAGGCTCGAACTTCAGAATGGGACGGGGAAAGTATCTGGTAATAGAAGCGGACGAACATTTCGCTTCCTTCCTTAACTATCGTCCTTCTGTCATTGTGCTCACTGCCGTGGACGAAGATCATTTGGACTACTATAAGAATCTAAAGAACATTATTGCGACGTTTAAGAAGTATGTTTCTCTTCTCCCTTCAAAAGGGATACTTGTTGCGAACAGAGACGATCTCAATATCCGGAAGATTGCAGGGAGAAGAAAAACCCTCTGGTATTCCTTACAACAGAAAGAAGCAAAGAACATATCCCGGGTCATCGGCATTCCGGGTTCTCATAATGTTTCCAACGGATTGGCGGTGCTGGCTGTGGCAAGAACTCTCGGGGTTCGAGACTCGCTCGTATACAAGACACTTGCCAGATACCAAGGATCATGGAGAAGATTCGAAGTGTTCAAGATGCGCACACCCAGACCCGACACCCTGGTTTCAGACTACGGGCACCATCCGACAGAGATCAAGGTGACCGTGCAGGCAGCCAGAGAAAAATGGCCCAGGAAAAAGCTCTGGCTCGTGTTCCAGCCCCATCAGTACCAGAGGACATACTATCTTTGGAAAGATTTCGTGCGAGTCCTTTCTTCGCTTCCCGTGCAGAAACTCATTCTCACTGACATCTATGATGTGGCTGGCAGGGAAGAAACGAACATCCGAGAGAAAGTCTCTTCTGAAAAACTTGCGAGAATGGTGAAGGGAACTGTGTATATCCCTAGCATTTCTGATGTCCCCGGATACCTTGAAAAGAATCTCAAGGGAGGCGAAGTGGTGATGGTAATGGGGGCAGGGAATATCTACAACCTTACCCTTGGACTCCGCTCAAAGAACGAAACTTGACAACCTACCTTTTTCCACTAGATTGAAGACAGCAATCGCATAAAGCGATATTACAATTGAATACGAAAGAAAGGATTTAGGCATGGAGAATGGAATACGCCCTATAGTAGTTGCCTATGGCATGAAAATCAGTAATGGGATGGAGTTCCTATTTCATGGACGCATCGTCACAATTGAAGGCGCTGAGGAAGCACTTCCGATCATTCTTCAACAGTGCACCGGTTACAATACTATGGAAGAGATCGTATCTGTGGTCTGCGAACAAACCGGGTACAATGGAGAAGAAGTGCGTGGAGTAATGGAAGGATTGCTAGCACGCCAGATACTGGTAGATACAAACAACTATTTTCTCCTTGCGCATATAGCTTCAGAAAACCCCTCAGTTTTCTTAAGGGAGCTATCCAAGGAAGACTTGGCCAGAATGTTGCAGAGAGGACAGAATTCATTAGTCCCATTCCCTGCGACGTCCCGTACGGCTTTTGAGCAACTACTTGAGAAACGTGAGTCAGTCCGACAGTTCAGTAGCGAACAAATTTCGTTTATTGAGCTGAATCGTCTTGCATGGGTCATGTATGGCAAGACAAGCAGAAGCGAGGAATCCGCAGAGAACTCCTTCGCTTTTGCCACTGTGCCTTCTGGCGGGGCGCTATATCCGCTTCGACTTTTTGTCCTGGCTCGACAAAGTCATTCAGATTGGACGGTTTACATCGGAGATCCAGAAGGACTTCAGGTGAGAAGCCAAGTCTCAGTACAACAAGTTGTTCATGCCTTTCTAGGAGATTCTTTCCTGGAAGATGCGGCAGCGGTATATGTACTCGCTTGCGACTTTTAACAGACAACACGGAAATATGGAAACCGGGGGTACCGTTTCGCTTTACTCGAAGCAGGGCATGCCGCCCAGAATGCATACCTTTGGTGCGCAGAACAGAGTCTTGGGGTGGTAGAAATAGGAGGTTTCTTGGACGAAGAACTCGCCAATATCCTCTCGCTTTCTTACCCGAGACAAGCCCCACTTATAACGCTTGCAGTCGGAAGGAGAAAAACGTCGTGAGAGTACGACTCAACGAGAAATGGAGAATAAGACCGAGCCAAGATGGTCTTGATCTGGTGGCTCCTGAGCACAACATTGCTCTGGAGCTTTCCAATCCTACGCTTCGAGATGAGGTTGCGGCT
>CAYYUL010000058.1:0-1887 GCA_964474915.1 uncultured Candidatus Saccharibacteria bacterium
TTACAATGGTTATCATGACGGGCTCATTGACGAGGTCCGCATCTATAATTCTTCCCTTACCGTTTCTCAGATCCAGAAGCTGTACGCAGAAGGATTGCCGCGCCACCAACTTGTGGATAACAAATAATCCCGGTATACTTGAGATATGTACAAAAAGAAAGAGAAGAAGGACAAAGAGCCAAAGCAGGTTGATCGGGTGGATTTGGAAGAGGCGCTGACTGAGATCAAGCAGCGCTTCGGGGAAGGGTCTATTATGCGCCTTTCGGAGTCTGGATCCGTAAAAAAGGTGGACGTGATTCCCACGGGTTCTGTTGCGTTGGATCTTGTCATTGGAGTTGGGGGAATACCCAGGGGAAGGGTGATTGAGATTTATGGACCGGAGTCTTCCGGCAAAACCACGCTGGCTCTGCATATCATTGCAGAATCCCAGAAGAAGGGAGGCGTGGGTGTGTTCATTGACGCAGAGCACGCATTGGATCCCGAGTATGCCCAGAGGATCGGGGTGAAGATCGAGGATCTGCTCATTTCCCAGCCGGATTCCGGAGAGCAGGCGCTCCACATCTTAGAGACTCTTATACGCTCTGGAAAAGTGGACGTGATTGTGGTGGATTCGGTGGCAGCTCTCACCCCAAAGAATGAGCTTGTGGGAGAAATGGGAGAATTCCAGATAGGGCTTCAGGCGCGGCTCATGTCTTCGGCGCTGCGCAAGATATCCGGCATCGTTTCAAAAACCAACACGTGCGTCATTTTTCTGAACCAGATACGAATGAAGATCGGGGTCATGTTCGGGAACCCTGAAACTACTCCTGGAGGACTGGCCTTAAAATTCTATGCCTCTTTGCGCATTGAGCTGCGAAGAGCGGCGCAAATTAAGCAGGGGGAGCAGATTACGGGATCTCGCATCCGGGCAAAGATCGTGAAGAACAAGGTTGCCCCTCCTTTCAAGACCTGCGAATTCGACATTTTCTACAATGAAGGCATCTCAGCCGTAGCCGACATATTGGCCGTCGGCATCAAACAGGGGATTGTCCAGAAGGCGGGATCCTGGCTTCAGTACGGAGACATACAGCTGGGCCAGGGCATGGAAGCCGCCCGAGTATTCCTCAAAGAGAACGGAAAAACCGCCCAAGAGATTCGAGAGTCGTTATTGGCAAGCCCTCAGTAGACAGGTCTGTTAGAATTTTGTTTTCAGATAAAAGCAATCCATCTTACGACGTAAGATATATTTTGCATGGAGATTGATCAAGAAAAATTCGATAAGGTTAAAAGCGAGGCAGAAGAATTATACGAGAAAACCGATAAGGTTTTTTGCCCATACCTTAAGGCTGATGTCATGTTCAATGCGAAAGGATTAGATCACATTAAGTTTAAAGGATGGAATAGGACGCGTTCTATGCTTGAACAATATATGCGCTTCAAGCTCTTTCCTTTAGCTCCAGATATTATCAAGGATTCTCATACGTTGCAGGAGTTTTACGAAACGAATAGATTGGAGCGACAGAAAGTAAATTCTCGGTGGGAACAACGAATGATCAAAGTTAGATACTACGGATTTGTGGCGGTTATCAAAAACACTCGGGTTAAAGTTATCGTGAAAGAGGTGGACGGAGGGAGTAATTTTTTCTGGAGCATTATTCCATTTTGGAAGAGTCGGAAGGATGAATTCAGTAACAAAATCAAAAAAATCCTCCACGAGGGAGATTTAGAAACGCAGTAGGTTTTTTTATGGCGCCTGTCTGCGGTTTAACATTTAACCGCGGGAGAGCCAAAGCCCTCACAGACACCAATTCTAGTGTATCTCTTGCAGGTTTCCTTGTCAATAACAAGCAATTAGTTGATGGGAGGCTGATTTATTATTTTGAGGTTGCAGAGAATAGGCCCAAATGG
>CAYYUL010000058.1:1897-4321 GCA_964474915.1 uncultured Candidatus Saccharibacteria bacterium
ACACGCCTGTGTACTTTCTCGCGCGTATTTTTCCGAGACCCGAAATGAAGTTCCGCAGGATGGCGGTTTCTTTAAAATCAATGTCTTGGACGTTCTTTTTGCAGAATGCGCACTCTTTCATATCATTAAAACGGAATATCCTTTACGTCTATTTCCTCATTCTCTTCGATAATGGGGATTTCTTCATGATCTTTTTCTACAGGTCGGTCTTCCTGTGGCTTTGCAGAGCTTCCTCCCCCCGTGCCTCTCGGTCCCAATTGCAGCCTTTCGGCAACAATTTCTGTCCGGTATTTTTTGGTCCCTGTAGCGGTATCATCCCAGGATCTCGTGGCGAGCCGTCCTTCAACGAAAGCCATGCTTCCTTTTTTGAGATAGGAAGAGGCGATCTGCGCGAGCTTTCCCCATAAGACGACGCTATGGAACTCGGGAGACTCCTGCTTCTTTCCGGCTTTGTCCGTCCATACCCTGTTGGTGGCAAGCCGTACCGTGCATACCTGCTGGCCGGATTGCGTGGTGCGGAGCTCCGGGTCTGCCGTTACGTTTCCAACCAAGATGACTTTATTGACATTCATAACTATTGGGTTTTCTCGATCATCTCCTCGATTTTCTTATCGATGTCGGCCAATTCCATCTTCGGCTCAGACGAAGTCTCTCTGAGGATCGGTTTCTTTCGTATGCGCGGAGCTTTGGTCTTTACCGCGCGATGCTTTTTGACCGTCAGTAAGAATCTCATAACGTCTTTTGATTCTTTGAGCTTCTGCTCAAGCAAACCCAGTTTTTCCGGGGAGGCGGTAGCAGTAAGAGAAGCCAAATATGCCTCTCCCTGTTTCAAGATCGGGGCGGGAAGCGAACGCTTTCCCAGAAGGTTCTGGGATTGAACGATACCCTCGCATTCCTGGAAGAAAGACGCCACCCGCTCTAATGCCTCATGGGCCTTTTCTTCTCCAAGGTCGGGGTTCAGGAGCACGGATACTTCATAGTTTCTCATATGGATGGATATATCATATAATACCCATATATGCAAATCAATCCTTACATGTTCCGGGGGTATGATCTTCGGGGACTCGTGGATACAGACCTTACGCCAGAGATCGTAGAGCATCTGGGAAAGGTATACGGCACCTTTTTGAAGAGAAAAGAAATACAACAGGCAGTGATCGGGCGCGATTCCCGGGCGACCAGCCCTTCCTATTCGGCCCATATGAAAAAGGGCCTTCATTGGGCGGGAATTGATACCTATGACATCGGCTTGAATCTCGTGGGGACGTTCTACTGGAGCCAATACCATCTTCAATCAAAGGGAGGGGTCTATGTTTCAGCTTCCCATAATCCTGCTGAGTATAACGGATTTAAGTTTGCGAGCGGGTTCTCTGAAACCTTGGTGGCAGAAGGCATGCAGGAATTGAGGAGAATGGCAGAGTCAGACGACATAGAGCAAGGGAGTGCGCAGGGGAAAGACCGGGAAATGGATATTCGGGACGCGTATTTCAACGATCTTCTTGCTCGCGTTCCTTTCAAGAAACAATATAAGGTTGTGATTGATGCGTCTTGTTCTACGGCCGGAGTCATCGCTCCTGAACTTTTAAGAAGGGCTGGTTGCGAAGTGATTGAGAGTCATTGCGAACTCGATCCCACATTTCCTCTTGGAACCCCAGACCCGACGTCAGCTTCTGTTGCGGAACGCTTGAGAGAAACAGTGCTTCAAGAGCGGGCCGACATCGGGTTCTCATACGACACGGACGGAGACCGTGTGGGCATCGTTGACGACAAAGGAACTATCATCTGGAATGACGTGCTGGTAGCCATATTTGCGAGGGACGTGCTTCATGCGCATCCCGGAGCCACCATTATGTACAACACTCTTTGTTCTAAGGTGGTTGAGGAAACCATTCTTCAGTACGGGGGGAATCCTTTCATGTGGCGTACGGGGCATTCGTTCCTGAAGAAGAAAAACCAGGAGGTGAAGGCGGCGTTCATAGGCGAGCTTTCGGGGCATTTCTTCTTTTCGGCTGATTTCTACAACCACGATGACGGACTGTACGCCACCCTTAGGCTTTTGCGCTATCTGGCCGCAACGAATCAGCCGCTCTCTGCCGTTCTCGCATCTCTTCCTCAGTACATCTCAAGCCCCGAGATCAAGCTCTACTGCGCTGACGACAAAAAGGTAGCACTCATAAGCACATTGGTTCCAGTATTAAAAAAAGAATTTCCGTCGGCTCAGATCGTTGACGACGAACGGGCAGGGGACGGAGTGCGGGCGGATTTTCGAGACAGCATGTTCGTCATCCGCTATTCCCAAAACGGCCCGTATCTTACCGTGAAGTTTGAAGCAAAAACAGATGCCAGATACCAAAAACTGCGGAGCCGCATCCGCAGTCTGCTTTCGCAATACGAAGAGATCGACTGGAACTCCAGCATCAACGT
>CAYYUL010000059.1:0-3821 GCA_964474915.1 uncultured Candidatus Saccharibacteria bacterium
TATAAAAATCTGCTGAGGAACATAGCCCACGTTTCTCCGCCAGTTTCGGATATTTGCCTCGGTAACCTCCACGCCATCAACCTTCACATTTCCTTCTTGGGGAACAAACAGACCGATGAGAATGTCTATGAGCGTGGTCTTGCCTCCGCCTGTTGGCCCCGCAAAACCAATGAAACTGCCCTTTGGAATCTCCAGGTTGATACCTTGAAGCACGACTTCCTCCGCATACGGATAAGAAAAAGATACTCCCTCAAGCGAAACCCGGTCTTTGAACCTCAGAGGCGCCGGGAGCTCACTCTTTTGCGTAGCAACCCGCCACCCAAGTCCTCCGCGCAAGTCTTCAACAATCCTATCCAGGATTGCCCTATTAAACTGGATCTCGGAGGCCGAATGAAACACTATCTGAAGTGCGGGCATTAAGCGGTATCCAGCAAGGGCGAAGAAGCTCACAAGCGGGATAATCTGTACACTCTCTTGACGCAGGCCAAGCAATAGAAGAATAAGGACAATCACTCCGCCAAACGCCACAATCTCCATAAGGTAGCGGGGAAGCTGCATGGCAATCCTGGTCCATGCCTGGTGCCTAGCAAAACGGTCCGAGTGCCGGGAGAATCGCTCAAAAAACTCGCGTTCCCGCCCAAGGGCCTTGATATCTTTTATCCCGGCGAGCGCTTCCGCGGCCGCGGTGAAACGCCCCGCATTCTCTTGCAGGCGAGCCGCCCCTCTTACCCTCAGCGTATTCTGAAGAAAAAGAAAAGTGGCAACATACACGGAACCGAACACGAGAGCAGACCCAAGCGCCACGGCGGGATGCACAAAAAAGAGCAAAGCAAGAATGACAACAACCATAATGCCTTTGGTAAAAATCTGCAAGAGAGGCATTAAAAGCTGGCTCGTAAGCTGATGGACCTCAAACACGATGTTTTTACTCAGGTCAGCGGAGTGTTTGTTAAGAAAATACACGTAGGGCATGGCAAGGTATGTCTGCAAAAGGGCAGAGGAAATCCTGTGGCTCTTCTGCCACACAAAACGAATTTTGAGCCAATCGGCAGCGGCGGCAACAAAGTTGCCTATTACCAGAATACCGAGCATTGTAAAACCCACAGCCATCGTAAAGGACAATGCGCTTTCAAATCCCAAAGAGACAAACGCAAGGTTGAGCAACTGGTTTTTGTGAACCGCGTTAGGATCCATAACAAGCTCCACAAAGGGAAGTACGGAAACAACGCCCATGGCCTCAAAGAGGGCCGCGACAAGAGCTGCCGCTATCACCCCGGCAAACCGCAGCTTCTCTGTGCGATCAAAAAGCGAGGCAACCTTCTCTAAAACATCAAAGTTTCCTTTTGGGAAGAATGGTCTCATACGGAAAATATACCAGAAGGACAAGGGGTGTCAATAAGGGCCATCAGTGGAGAGGTTTCCTTGAGCGGGAAAATTTCCGCCGCACCAATACAGGAATCTCATGTAGGTGCGTCGCATAGTAACCAACACGCTCCAAAAAAAACACCGTAAACGCAGCTCCCGTGTTCCAGCCGAGGAAAAGCTGTTCTTGAATGGAAAGACGCTCCGCTAAAACCTTGCGCCGAAACTCTCGGTACCTACGCCAATGTATTCCAAGAAAACGGGGGCGACGGCCACGAAAGAATCGCGGAATGTTCTCGAAACGATTCTGGAGAACCGTTTCCTGGAAGAGATAGAGGGGCTTCCGTTCCAGCGCTTCTCGGCTCAAAGGTTCTCCTCTCCATGCAAGTGTCCGATAGCACGCAAAACTTAAAGGCCAAAACACACGTTGCACCATACACTGCCATGCCCGAAGAGTTTCTGAGCAGTAGCCGCCTTGGTATGCAGGGAAGTATGCATATTCAGGCAGTCCCAAAAGGCTCCGATAACCCACATAGGCATATTTCAGCCAAAGTGCTCTATGAACGTCTTGCGGACCAAAATCAAACCCTTCGTACGCAAAGAATGAACGATGGAACGCTTTCATGGCCTGCACGCTTCCCGCAAAGTAAAAGTCGTCAATGCCGTACTTGCCTTCATCCAGGAAAATTCTCGGAACGAAAATTACTTCCTTCGTATACTGGGGAAGCTCCTGATAGCGGTGTATTGCCGCTGCCATCTGGACGAGATCAATATACTGGTCCGTTCGTATCTTCACTGCCATATCAACCTCAGCGCTGGCCTCGAGATGCTCGATACCCGCCAGCGTGCTGAACATCTGCCGGAAACTGTTATTTAAAAGCTCCGCCTCGTCTGAGACAATCAAGGATGCTCCCCGCCATGAATCTCCAGACCGAATCTCTCTTTTCCAAGTGGAAACAACAATGCTGTTAAAGAGGTGGCCAAAGTTATCAATAATCGCTCGGATGTTGTTTCTGCAGTCGTAGCGGACTGTTTCCTCGCTGGGAATTTTCCATCGCGGGAGAGCGGCTGTCCGGCCGGTCTTTTCCCCAATGGAGATCAGAGGACCTTGTATGATTAAGCCGAGTTTACCCATGAAGCGCCGCGCCTTAAAAATATCGTTTATTTGGTTGCGGTAAAAAATATCCAATTTGGATGGGTGTCCCCAGGACCAGTAGGACGAATCCAATATTCAAAATTACGAAAGCCGATTGCCACGAGATCTTTTTGCAATTGCCGAGGCGACTCGACTCGAGTATCGCATCCTCTGTTGGTACTCAAAGCCCAGTAATGATTCGCCTCGTAGGGTACGCTTCGGGGCGCATCTTTCCCGTATCCCATCTGCACAGATATGCTGCCGCCCTCTTTGAGTACACGGAAAAATTCTTCAAACAGTCCAAAACGAATTTCGTGCACGCATATATGCTGCATGGTAATCGTAGAAATTATCAAATCATACTCGCCAGATCCAATGGACGCCAAATCCATACCATTGTTCACATAGAGCCTCGCGTTGGAAACGCCATGCGCCGCAAGATTCTTTTTTGCGTTGGAAATATTATGCTCTGAAATATCCACGCCGTCGAGCCTGCCAAACCGGCCATGATACAAAACAATGTTCCTTCCCGGCCCGCATCCAAAATCAAGGGCCGTTTTTGATCGCCAGGAGTTCTCAGCATCACGCAGCAAAAACTTGTCGTAATCTGTCCAAGTATTATGCGCCTCGTACGACCCCACGATCCAATCTTGCAGATTCCCTTGTTCGTATGAAGAACGTGCCGCTTGATGTTCATAAAAGACTCGTTGCATATAGACGTATTTCCCTTTGCCCGAAAAAAGTAGCCAGGGAAAAAACTTTCCCTTGAACATACGGAGAAATGCGAGAAACGCTGAAAGCCAAGAAACCTTGCTGCGCATCCAGAGATACAGTGCGTACCCACGCATTTTTGCGTCTTCCAGTTTTGCAGAAAAACTTCCCTGATGGCCTAGATAATGTTTTCTGCTCGTTATATTAAATACGCCTAGAGATTCTGGCATATAGGCAGATCGGGAACGAAAAGCGACATGCATGAAGAACTTCCAATCTGCCGCCCATACGAAACTCTCCGAAAACCTTACGCCTTTAACCGCTGTCCGGCTAACCATGCAGGAAATCATAGCCCCTACCCAGTTGCCCTTCAAAAAAAACTCCCGCAATGCCGCTCGGGGCTCAAACACGCAAAAACGAGGGAAGGAGCGCATGGTATCTCGTTTTTCCGCATGCTGTACGTCGTATGCCGCGGCTACCAATCCTATTTTCTTTTCTTTTTCAAAAGCGTTCTGTAATATTTCCAAGGCTCGAGGTTTAAGCGTATCGCCCGCAAAAACGAATTTGAGGTATTCATACTCCCCTCGCAAGAAGAGTTGGAGGCATTGATTCC
>CAYYUL010000059.1:3831-4274 GCA_964474915.1 uncultured Candidatus Saccharibacteria bacterium
CGGAGCCCCTACCCAATTCCCCCTCAAAAAAAACTCCCGTAACGCCGCCAAAGGTTCAAAGACGCGAGTGGCAGGAAACGAACACTTGGCGAGACGCTTTTCCGCATATTGCACGTCATATGCTGCAGCCGCAAAACCAAGCTGCTTGTTCTGGTCGAGAGCATTCTCTAATATCTCTAAAGCCCGATGCTCTAACGTATCTCCGGCAAAGACAAACTTCAGATACGCGTAATTTCCTTCCATGAACAGCTTGAGGCATTGATTCCAATTGCCAATCCTTCCAAGATTGGTATCGTTCTCATGAATACGGAACCGTTCGTTTCCCCACTCGCGCTGAATACGCTTTGCGATGGCAACGGTTTGATCCGTGGACTTGTTATCCACCACCAAAATATGGAATTGTGTGGAAGTTTGAGCCACGATACTCCGCAGCGTGGCTTCAA
>CAYYUL010000060.1:0-1456 GCA_964474915.1 uncultured Candidatus Saccharibacteria bacterium
CGGGCGTTACCCGCTACCTGTGCCGAATTAAATCGGCTGAGTGTTCGGACTTTCCTCCATGTATCGTAATGGTACATGGCGATCATCCAGCTTGAAAGAACAGGAATATCATATCAATTCATTCAGCTTTGTCAAATAGGGGAGAGTGGGTTAGAATACGGCGTATGCAAGGACTACGGGTATCGGTGGCAATTCTCGCCGCCTCTTCTTTACTGTCAGCTCTCTTGGGGCTTTTGAGGGACCGTTTGCTGGCCTCGTACTTTGGAGCGGGACCTGTTCTTGACGCATACTTTGCCGCGTTCCGCATCCCTGATCTGTTGTACGCCATACTCATTATGGGGGGCATGAATTCGGTGCTGTTGCCTATGTTCGCCCGCAGGTTCCATGAAAATGAGGAGGAAGCGTGGAAGTTCGTGAGCAATCTTTTGAACACGCTGTTTGTCTGCTTTACGGGACTTGCAGTCCTCCTTTTTTTCCTCGCTCCTTTCCTTGTGGAGTTGGTAGCTCCAGGATTTTTATCCGAGACAAAAGAACTTACCGCGTCTCTCACGCGCTTAATGCTTTTGAGTCCGATACTCTTTGGGCTTTCTGCGGTGTTCTCCAGCTTGCTCCAATATTTCCAAAGAACTCTTGCTTTTGCCTTTGCTCCCGTGCTCTATAACCTTGGAATCATTGGAGGTATCGTGTTTCTTGTGCCTCTGTTTGGGATATGGGGAGTTGCCATGGGGGTGCTCTTGGGGGCGTTTTTCCACTTGTCTTCCCAAGCATTCGTTGCCTTTATCATAGGGTTCAGATGGAGATCATTCATTTCGTTCAAAGACAAGAATCTTCGCGAGATGTTCTGGCTGGGTATTCCGAGAACGGTCGCAGGAGGATTATACCAGCTCAACCTTGTAGCGCTCACCGCCTTGGCTTCCACGCTGGGAGCAGGATCTCTTGTTGTCTTCAATTTTGCAAACAACGTTCAATCCCTGCCATCCTCTATTGCGGGTGTTTCTTTCGCCTTGGCTTCTTTTCCCGCGTTTTCTACGCTGGCTGTCCAGGGACAACATCAGGAATTCCAAAAGTTTTTCGCAAAAGCTTTGCAGTCCACCGCTTGCATCGTATTGCCTCTGGCAATCTTCCTTTTCTTCTTCCGCGGAGAGATCGTCGGCATTCTTTTTCAGGCAGGGAAATTCCAAAAGGAATCAGCTGACGTTGTTTCTTCTCTGCTTGGCGTGTTTAGCGTAGGAATTTTTTTCCAGGCGCTCACCCCGCTCATCTCCCGGGCGTTCTTTGCGCTCTCTGATACAAAAACCCCGACCGTGATCGGAGCCCTATCCATACTTTTGAATGTCGCGCTGGCAGTATTTTTCATGCGCCTTACCGCTCTTGGCGTTGTTTCTCTCGCGCTTTCCCTTACGATATCCGCCATAGTCCAGTGCTCCCTCCTGCTATTTTTTTTGTGGCGTAAGTT
>CAYYUL010000060.1:1466-4025 GCA_964474915.1 uncultured Candidatus Saccharibacteria bacterium
TGGAACCGTCTAATCGTATCAGAAACTTTGTGGTGATAAGCCACGTGGACCATGGAAAGTCAACGCTAGCTGACAGGTTTTTGGACATCACGGGCACCATAGAGAAGCGCAAGATGCAGGAGCAATTCCTGGATTTAATGCCCTTGGAACGAGAGAAGGGAATCACCATTAAGATGCAGCCGGTTCGCATGCAGTATGCGGGATATACGTTAAACCTCATTGATACTCCTGGGCATGTGGATTTTTCTTACGAGGTTTCCAGGTCTTTGGCTGCGGTAGAGGGGGCGATTCTTCTGGTGGATGCGACCAAAGGAGTGCAGGCACAGACGCTGGCGAATCTGCGGTTGGCCCAGGACCAGAACCTGGTGCTCATACCCGCAATCAACAAGATTGATCTTCAGACTGCGAGAACCGAAGAAACAGTTCTTCAGATTGCAAAGCTTTGCGATGTCTCTCCAGAGAAGGTGTTCCGCATCTCGGCAAAAGAAGGAAGGGGAGTGAACGAGCTCCTTGACGAGGTCATACGCCAAGTTCCTCCGCCTTCAGAGGAGACCGCAAAACCCTTGAGAGCGCTCATCTTTGATTCCAGGTATGATTCGTTCCGCGGAGTGGTTGCGTACGTACGGGTTATGGAGGGGGTTGTCAGGCCGCAGGAGAGGGTGTGGTTTCTTGGAGGAAAGACGCAGGCATTGGTAAAGGAAGTCGGGCATTTTGTTCCCGCAGAACAGCAGTCGGCGGATCTCAAGGCGGGAGAAATAGGATACATCGCGACAGGATTCAAGGAGCCGGAAAAAGTCCGCATCGGAGACACCATAGCCAAAGATTTCAATCCGGAAAACGCATTGCCTGGATTCCAGATTCCAAAGCCCGTGGTGTTCGTGAGTTTCTACCCGGAAGACACTGACGCGTATGACATGTTGAAGGACGCGCTCTCAAAACTTCGGCTGAATGATCCGTCTCTTTCGTTTGAACCGGAGTCCAAGGAAGCTCTGGGAAGGGGATTTCGGTGCGGGTTTCTTGGAGTGCTGCATTCTGAAATCATCGCAGAGCGTTTGAAGCGTGAATTCCAGATCGATCTTGTCATGTCCCGTCCCTCGGTGGAATACCATATCACAGACCAGACAGGGAACAAGCGCATTATCCAGTCGGCGAGCGATTGGCCGGAACAGAACTTCGTGCAGGAGGCATTTGAACCGTGGGCGAAAGTGCGGGTTATCTGTCCGGTAGAACACTTTCACAAGGCCCTCCAACTTTTAGAGTCTCTGGAAGGCCATGGAACAGAAACCATATCCCTGACCGATACTACGATGGTGCTGGTGTATGAGATGCCTTTGCGGGAGACCATCATCAACCTTCATGACCGGTTAAAGAGCGCCACGTCGGGGTTCGCTTCCATGGAGTACGAGGTAATCGGCATGAGAAAAGCTGCTTTGGTGAAACTGGATATCTTGGTTGCACAAGAGCGCAGGGAAGAGCTTTCCCAGGTGGTTCCGGAAGACAAGGCGTACCAGGAGGGAAAGCGCATCGTGGAAAAACTCAAGAAGCATCTTCCTCCCCAGATGTTCACGGTTCCTTTGCAGGCGGCTCTGGGAGGAAAGATCATAGCTCGGGAAACGATCAAAGCGAAGCGCAGGGACGTAACCGCCCCTTTGTACGGAGGAGACGTGACGAGAAAAAAGAAGCTTTTGGAGCGCCAGAGGAAAGGAAAAGAGAAAATGCGAGAGCAGGGAACGGTGAGGATACCTGCGAACGTGTTCCTTGAGATTTTCCGGGCTTAGGTATATATTTCAGAACAGCGGAACTACGGTGAACGCAACCATGCTGGCTACCATGAGGACCACGAGTATTTTCCAAAGGAGTTGAAGGAGTTTGCTGTTCTGCATACAACGTATGATATCAAAGAACCCAAGATTTCCAAAGAGGAAGAGAGAAGAGATTTCGGGAACCGTGCTTGGAGGGTTTTTCGTAGCTCTGTTTTTTGGGATCACCATTTTCTTTATTGCAAACAACATTGTGATACATCAGAAGAGGATCCAGCTGGAACAAAAGGCAAAGGACTTGCAGGCGCAGCTGGAAACACTTAAGGCGCAGAAAGCGAACCTGGAACAAGGCATTGGAGAGGCGCAAACGCCAGAATATCAGGAGAAAATCTTGAGAGAGCAGGGGCTGTACAAGAAACCAGGAGAAGAGGTTATCACCGTCCTTCCCGCAAAGGATGCAGCAGATAGCAAAGGCTCTAGCCAGGAAAAGATCTGGTGGGATCCGAGGACGTGGCTTCAAGGCAATTGATTGTAAAACATGCGAGTGTAGTACAATGGGTTTGAGCCAACTGCTTGGCTCAAGCGGGTAATTCAGCGAGGCGTCCCTGCCGAGCGTGAAGAATTACCCGGGAGATTCCGTTTCAGAAGTATAGAGGACGGAATACCAGCACTAATGCGGGTGTAGTACAACGGCAGTATGCGACCTTCCCAAGGTCGAGAAGGGGGTTCGATTCCCCTCACCCGCTCCAAAAGCTTGACTTTTCGGAAGAAAGGTGTCATATTTTTGTTAGTTCGTAAA
>CAYYUL010000061.1:0-3978 GCA_964474915.1 uncultured Candidatus Saccharibacteria bacterium
GCATTGGGCTCCACCCTGTCCAACTCTCCTAGAATTGTCTGCTTCAACGCTGAAGTGGCTATTTCTTCTTTTGCTGCTGCGCTGTTCTGCGCAACGTTGAATACTTCTTCCGTTGTCTTCCGGACCTGATCCTCCGAAAGTCCCGCATCCTTGCATGCGGCTTCAATGGAGCGCCTCATCTTTCCTGCGTCAAAAGGCTGTGTTGAGCCGTCTCGTTTGATTACTTGAGTTGCCATATGTCAAACACTCCTTATCTGTTGATATCAAACGACCTTTTCCGCGTACAAATCTCTCGTGCTGCGCAAACGATCATAGTGGTTTGCGCAGCCAGAGAAACTTCTACCGCGAGGAGGGTTATGCCAACTGTTTTGGCAGTACCGTTGCCGCAACATAGAGAGCGGCCAAGCCGACAAGATCATACACGAGATTGGTCGGCATGGATCCTGCTCCCAAGACCGAAGCTACAAGATCAGTCTTCAAAAGACCGACCAAGCCCCAGTTCAAGCCCCCGACAACCACCAACAGCAATGCGAGTGAGTTTACAAGTTTCATAAGATACAAAATACTTTCATTAATACGAGCGTTAGCGCGTATCAAGCTCTGCTTATAGAGATTTCGACCTTTCCTATAGATTTACATAGTATACCATGCTTTAGTGCTGCAGCACACTCTGGCAACCCATGTTATCCACAAGCGAAACGCAGTGGACAAGCTCCGCTTCATACGAAATATCAAGCTTTGCGTATCCGCAAGAGAGTAGAAAAAGGCCATGCTATTGCATGGCCTGTGCTGATCCATCGCCGTGGAGGAGGCGTGCGACTGCCTTACCGGCGGCTGGAACAGTAATGCTTACCTATCACGGCCCTGCAAGATTGTCAAGAGGTTGTGCGAAACCGTGGACGCGGTGGATTGTATTAGGGAACAAACTCAAGTTTGATTCCGATTGAAGCCGGAGACCCCGCAACTTTTTTATCTACGAATTGGCCGCATGGTTCAGTGGGATAGATCTCGGCGCAAAGAAACACAGGGTCTGCCGATTCAAACGTTCTCTTCTGCGGATCGAAACGCAGGAGATGGTATCCCCGCTTCAGGCTGACCGTCACACTGTCTTTCTCGGGGAATGCGATGTCAAGAGCATTCTGTAGGATCTTGCCTAAACCCCTCTCCTTGAAGACTACAAGGACCTTGGATGTTACGGCAACTTCGGGTTGTTGGGTTGTTGGCTGTACTTCCTGGACTGAGACTGGTTGTGGTGTTTGCGAAGGTTTTGCTTCCGATCTTCTGCCAAACACTACGGCTGATCCCAATATTAGGAACAGCAGCGCCAGCAGGGCAAAAACCTTAACGAGAGCATAGTGCCGCACTGGAGTTTTCACCTCTTTCCGTCTCACTTCCTTCTCCTTTCCAGGGAATGCTAACGAGTTACGAAGTACCAAACAGCATTATACCACAAAACACCCAAAAAGCAATAGGTCTGCGAAACTTCTTACTGTATGTGGAAATGTCAGCAGCACGTGCACTTCCTTCCCGTAATCTTCAATACCCCGCCGACAGTGACGAGTATGGGCCATCCGGTGTTCACCATATCCTCCTGTACCACTCCCATGTTCCCCAATAGGAATAAAAGCCCGAAAAGCGTGACAATGATGCCAAAAAAGGAATGGTGCATGCAGCCGCATGTTTTTTGATCCATAGATTGTGAAAACAATTATTTGTTGCGTTCCGACCTTTGAATCCGATTGTTTATTATATTATCCATAATCCTATTTCGCAAGGCACGCGTTAAATGCCTCAATTGCCTGATTATACTCTACAACCAATGCCTTGGTCTGATTCAAAAGATCATTGTACTTCTCAATCATTGCGTTATACTCTTGAACCTTCACTGCGTATTTGGGGCCTGAATTCTGATCGCTGTCTTCAATATCATTCCTCCGAGATTCCAGTTCAACTGAATAAAGTGTAAGCTGATTATTATTGGCCTCAATCCGAGAAAGAAGGTCTGAGGAAGGCTTCGGAGGGCAGAAAGATAAAGGCAGGGCGAATGCCTGGACCGCCAGCCATGTTTCTCTGCCTTCATACATTCCTTTGGCTGTTGCTATCCCTATGTGGGTGTATGTTGCTCCAAGAATATTCGCCTTGTGCCCAGGGCTGTCCATCCATGCCTGGACCAACGTCTTGTCATCCTTGAAATTCCCCAGGGCAAGGTTCTCCCCTATGATGACGAACTCGTATCCCTGCTCCCTGGCAAGATCTGCAGCGTCTTTCCCTGCAAGAGAAACATGGGCAAAATACTGGTTCTCGAACATATCTTCCAGCTTTGCCTGCGCCACCCTATCCAGCACAGAATGTTCTGAAAGAGGAGGAAGATTGTTCGTAATGCGATTCACATTCGTCCATACGAGGATCCCGCTTCCGGTAAGAAAGCTCTGGATTTCTTCCTGCTGAGCCCTAAGAGGAGGGGGCGAAACAACAGCCGATTCCTGAACCTCAGCTCTGCTTGGCTGGGGAAGCACCAACTCCGGAGGAAGAACTTGCGGATTGGGAAAAAACTGGGGCGTTCCTGCGAACATCCTTGCTAGTATGAATACCCCCAGTACCCCCAGCGCGATTGTTGCCGCTATGTGGAGTATGTTTCTCATCTCCATCAATGCCCGAACCTGCGGGTCCTTGAAGCAAAATCCTTGATGGCCTGGTCCAAATCCTGCTCTTCAAACGCAGGCCAGTACTTCGGGCAGAAATAGAGTTCAGAATATGCCGCCTGCCACAAGACGAAGTTGGAAAGGCGCCTCTCCCCGCCTGCGCGTATGACAAGATCGGGATCCGGAAGGCCCGCAGTGGAAAGATGCGAAGCAAATACGTCTTCCGTAATATCGTCTGGCTTCATTCCTTTTCGCGCAATCTGCCGGACTGCCTGCACGATATCCCATCTTCCTCCGTAGCTGATGCCCAGGTTCACAAAGAACCTATCGTTTGAACGCGTTCCTTCCTCCACTTCCAAAATCACTTTCTGAAGAGACGTAGGCAGGCGTTCTTTTTGCCCTATCACCCGAATCCTCATGCCTTTTTCTCTGAATTTTGCGTCGTCTATATACTTCCTGAATTGCGCGGCAAGGCCACGTTCCAGAAGCGCCATGAGATACCCCACCTCTTTCTCTGTCCTATTCCAGTTTTCGGTGGAAAACCCAAAAGCGGTAACTGCCTTCACCCCCCTATCCTGACACCAATCACAAAATCGTACGAGATTTTCGTATCCTACTCTATGGCCTTCCAGAGTATCTAACCCTTGTTCTTTTGCCCAACGGCGGTTTCCGTCTGGAAATAACACAATGTGCTGGGGCACAGATTTCTTTTCGTCATTCATGTGGTTCAGATTCGATGGTTATGGGTTCTTGCAATTGTTCCCTGGCGGTAAGGTATCCTATGGCAAAGGAAAGCAAGGACAACAGAAGCATTCCGACAGCAAGGATGATATCTGATCGGTATGTTTGTACAAGAAGTCTGACTGTCTTGACCAATGTCGCTATTCTTGATACGGTATCCATATGGCTACAACGAAATCGGCGGGTTCTACAAGATTAGGAAGAGATTCTCGGCCCAAGTATCTTGGAGTGAAACTGTTTGCGGGAGAAAAGGCGAAGGTGGGCCAGATCCTCATCCGCCAGCGGGGAACCAAATGGCTTCCCGGCAAAAACGTGAGAAAAGGGTCTGACGACACGCTCTACGCCATCAAGGAAGGAAACGTATCGTTCAAGACGGCCCGCAAACTTGCATTCAACAACACTCAGCGTTTTGTAAAGGTTATCTCCGTGCTCTGATACACGCCCTCAAGAACTCAACGAACAAAGGATGAGGGTTCAAAGGGCGTGATTTCAATTCAGGATGGAACTGGGTCCCGAGAAAAAAGGGATGATTTTTCAGTTCCATAATCTCCACCAGGTCGGCTTCAGGATGCTGGCCCGACGCCATAAAGCCCTT
>CAYYUL010000062.1:0-3661 GCA_964474915.1 uncultured Candidatus Saccharibacteria bacterium
CCTCAGGATCCTGAAATCTTTTCCACCACCATTGAGGAGAACAGCACCGTGGGAGTCCCCCATGATATTTATGAGATCAAGAAGTTCACCGATATGGCGTGCTTTACTGCGGTCGTGGAGCGTCTTCCTCGAAAGCTTGCCTCATACATCCACGAGAAAGGAGTGAACCTGAGCGGGGGAGAGAAACAGCGATTAGCCCTGGCCCGGGGCCTCATGGCTTCTCAAGACAAATCAATCGTCTTGTTTGACGAGCCCACGTCATCTGTGGATACGAGGAATGAACTGCGCATTTTCAACAATATCTTCAATGCGTTCCAGGGGAAAACGATCATAGCTTCCGTGCACAGGCTCCATTTGCTCTCTTCATTCGATACGATCTATTTCTTCGACAAAGGGAAAATCATAGCTTCAGGATCCTTACAAGAGCTTCTGACCGAATCTCCTGAGTTTCAGGAACTCTGGGATAGGTACCACAAAGCAGGCAGGCGCGTTCCGAAAGCGGTCTAAATCATTTTTTTCCTGAGATCTTTGGGTTTGGAGCCGATGCCTTGGAAGGGGAGCTGTCAGAACTTTTCTTAGGGGAAGCCGGGGCAGGAGTGTTCATCAAAAGATGGATGGCGGCTCTCGTCATGTCCGAAGCTTTCCCTCCGGCTACCGCTCTCCTGTGATAGTTGACAGAAGTTCCCGATCCTGTCGCGCTCGCGGGAAAAATTCTTCCCTGCTGCATGAATGCGATTTTTTTCCCGTCTTTTCCGTGGATCGAGTTTCCGTATATATACCCCACTTTCTTTCCCGATTTGTCGAAGAAATGATTGCCTTCTATCCACCCTATCTTGTCTCCTTTCTGATAGAGATCATTGTCTCGAATCCTGATTTTTTCAATCATGTAGTTGTTTCTGACGTCATTATGTAGGGGCGGACATTCACGTTCCGCAGGGGCTTCCTGAGCTTTTTGAGTTCTTCTAATGGAGGGGGGTTGTTCATATCCTTTGTTTATTCTATCTTGATAAGCAGAGCTTGTAATATTCCATTATAGTATCACAATGGCTTCCATAAAACCAACTACCACCATCAGGGAATACCAGGATTTTGTGAGGCAAGTGTATGGGTTGCATAACGATCGGTATTTTGATACGACAGATATGCTCACGAATGTCCAGCGTTTCGCAATGAGAGGAATTAAAGGCATCCGCGTACAAGACAAAGAGAAAATAAAACTCAACCTCCTTATTGCGGAAAGCTGGTTCATGTCGCTGATGAACCAGCTGCGCATTGACCTTGAAGAAAGCGTCTGGAACAGATTTCCCTATCATTGTTCATACTGCGGAAGATGCCCGTGCTGCTGCAGAGAAAAAAAGATCAGGAAAAGAATGCGCATAAGATCACAGGGGAAGAAACGCCCCAAGACTTTCGCGCAGTTTCAGAAGATGTTTGCCAATATCTATTCTCCTTCGCGCCGCACCCTTGAGGGAGCCGGCATCCATTTGGCAGAAGAGCTCGGGGAATTGTCTGAAGCATTTCTAAAATACAGAGGGGAGAGGAATGAAAAAGACTTTGGGAAGGTGAAGAAAGAAGCGGCAGACTTCTTCTCATGCCTCATGGGGGTGTTCAATTCTCTTAATGTTTCGGTGCCCAAAGAGCTTTCACGCCTTTTCCGGAAGAACTGTCATGCGTGCAGGAAAGCTCCCTGCGAATGTAGCTTCTCCTTTGTCATGAACTTCAAATCCTGAATTGACAGAGAGAGAAAACCTGGTACAATGATCTTGGAACAACAGTGGCTCGCTGTATCCGCTCCTACCGTTATGGAGGAGTTTCCAGAATGGTAAAACCAGAAAGGAGATGCCGTTATGGCACCTTTAAAAATGGAGAAGAAAATCCTTGAAGTCGTTGACGGACCTCCTGAATTTGACCTAGTCCTCACTCTGTTTAGGCGTGAAAGGGTGGAATTCACTACCACAAACATAGGCAGAGTGAAAGCAGCCGTCACTTCTGTAGCGAGAGGCAACGTAAGTACGGGCTATTTGCTTCAAGGCAGGCTCTTTTGGGAAGATCCGTGGGGAATACCTCAATATTCCCACAGTTTCTCTGGCTCCTATGACACAAGAAGTCGGAAGGGAAGTTTTACTGCTAACGCTGTAGTCAGAGAAGGAGGCAATTCCCTTATGTTGCTCAGTTGCCACCTTGACCTCAGGGGGCATCAGAGGCTTGCAGAAGCACTTGATCTCCCTCGTAAAGGAGGGATTCCATTCGTACCCAATCAGAGTAATTAGCAAAGGATGGCGAGCCGCCTCGCCCCATGCAACCATTCTGGCATGGGGCTTTTTATTTGAACCATAGGCAAGGTTGACAAATATTAGACCGAATGATATATTTCCTCCATTCTGCGCATTGAGGAGAGATTTGAAATGGACGCTCAAAATTGGGCTTCTGTCGCGCTCAAATACCTTTTTGATCATTTGAGAAAGAACCACAAAATACCAGAAGCAGAGCTGAATAAAGCTGCTCAATTACCCCAGTCCCAATTAGTAGCGTTTCTCAATAGAACGCCTTGGGGCAGAGAACTCCGCGAAGGAGGCAAGAGATTCTTTATAGCAAAGCACCTCCCAAAAACTCCCTTGGATTCTGTAATTGTGGTAGGTCCCCCTCTCCTTATCGCCTCCTCACTCATGGCATGGAGAATGCTTCATCGCAGGAAGAAACCCAGAAGGGATGCTTCGTAGGCATCCCTCTTTTATTTTTCCTTCTCAACCCTTCTTGCGTATTCCGCGGTCTGCGTATTCACCTCAATAAGGTCTCCTTCTTCCACGAAGAGAGGGACCTGGATGACGGCTCCTGTTTCCAGGGTTGCGGTTTTGGTGCCGCCCTGCGCCCGGTCTCCTTTGACGCCCGGGGGAGTATCCTTCACTTTGAGCTGCATCTTAATGGGAAGAGAGAACGCAATGATTTTTCCTTCAAAGGATAGCCCTTCCACAAGCGTGTTGGGAGCCAAGAATCGGGCCTGGGATCCTACCTGCTCTGCTCTAAACTGGAGCCTGATGTTCGGAGTTTTGGGATCTGCGAATACATAGGTTCCCTTGTGCTCGTAGATGAACTTGAGCTGGACTTTTTCGATATTTGCCTCGTCAAACGTTTCTCCCTGGTGGATATTGCGCTCCACGACGGTTCCGGTGAGAAGATTGCGCAACTTTGACTGGATGGTCACCCTGCGCTGAGCTTTTTTTATGGCGTTGGCCTCCAAAACCTCGTACGGGCTTCCGTCGATGATGAGCTGCACCCCTTTTCTAAGATCTGAATGAGAAAGCATGGATTTTTAATTGAAAATCAAGCTTCGCTTATAATAATGATTGATTGATAAAGTCTTTATGTCCGAGGAGGAAATCCTTTCCTGATGTGCTTTTCTTTCCTTCCAGTTGGATTTCTTCCAGTGCCAGAGCTTGATTTTTCGTGTACACTCCGGGCTCTTTGGTTTCCGTGAGAAAAGTTTGCCCCTGAACTCCTTGCTCCGGAATCACTCTTGCTTTGCGTATCTTGAGGAGCTTCCCTTTCCAGAAGCTGAATGTTCCGGGCCACGGAGTATATGCTCTGACCTGCCTCTCTATATACAGGGCGGAATTGTTCCAGCCAACCTTTCCGTCTTGTTTTTTGAACAGTTTGGTGTAGG
>CAYYUL010000063.1:0-3618 GCA_964474915.1 uncultured Candidatus Saccharibacteria bacterium
CCGAACTTCCTGATGTACTGCAAGAAGTTTTCAGCCCCCAGCTGCTCCTCTGCGAACACGGCTCCCGTGTTTATGGAAAATTCCAAAACCTCCGTCATTGTTCTCTTCCCATACGTCCGCTGGTCGTAATTGGCAATGGACCTGCCCCCCACCCGCACAATGCCTTGATCCACGTATTCTGTTTCAGGGGTCACCTTCCCTTTGTCGATGGCGGAAGCCATGGTAATGGGTTTGAAAATGGAACCCGGCTCGAAAAGTTTCTGCACCGCAGGATTCTGGAACGAGGAAAGGTTTTGGACCTTGCCGTAGCTGTTGGGGTCAAAGTTCGGATACAGGGCCATGGCAAGGATTTTTCCGGTTGAGGGGTCCGCAACAACAATGGTCCCTTCGTCATACGTTAAGCTCTCTGCGCGTTTTGCCAGCAAGGACTCTGCCTGGAACTGGATATTGTAGTCAATGGTCAACACCACGTCTTTGCCGTCAGCCATTCTGGTTTCAGCGGGAAGAAACAAGTATCCTCCGGGATTCTGGGCGTTCTGATCTATCCCCTCTTTCCCTTCCAGCTGCTCATTGAGCTGCTCCTCCGTTCCATACTGCCCTTTTCCATCAGAATTTGTAAACCCGAGCACGCGAGAAGCAAAATCTCCCTGGGGATAGAATCTCACCACGTCTTGCCCTATATAGACTCCCTCAAGATTCTCTCGCTCAATGTTCTGCTCTTGTTCTTTCGTAATATTCTTTGCAACAAGCTCATACAGGCTTTCGTTTCGTGAAATCTTTTCTGCGAGCTGGGTTTCCGGAATGGAAAGCTCTTTTGAAAGAACCTGGATTGCGCGGTCTGCGTCTTTGATTTCGGAAGGAGACAAAAACACGAATGAGATCCGCTTATTGGAAGCCAAAGGGTACAGAGCTCCTCGCTTATCCTGGATGAAAATCTGACCGCGCTCCCCTTTGGCTAAAGAGCTTACCTGCTGCTGGCCCTGGGCCAAAGCTTTGTAGAATCCATGCTTTACAACCTGAAGAAGCCCCAGTCGCAGCAACGCCCCTGTTCCGAAAAGACAGAGGAAGAGAATGACAGCCGCAATCCTCCAGCGGGTCATCTGCCAGGACCCCGAGCAACCACAGCCCCTCCCGCCTGGAGGTACTTCACGTTAGTTGCCTTCTCAAACTGCAAGGAAGAAGCGATGTCCTCAATGCTCTTGAACGAAAGGGAGCCGGCGTGCTCTACCTGAAGATCCTTTGTTTCCTGGGAAAGAGCCTGGAACTCTTTCTCATATCCCGAAATGCGGTAGGCGGCAGATACCATGAGATTGATCTGAACGACATACAAACACATGAGCAAAAGCATACACATGAGCAGAATGCCGGGAAACGCTTTGGACTGCCGTATGGAAATAATTGTGGTCATATGTTCTGAGCTACTCGCAACTTTGCGGATCGTGATCTTCTATTGGCTTTGATTTCTTCTTGGCTCGGGGTTATGGGTTTTTTCGTAAGTATGTGCAATGAAGATTGTGTTGTAAAAAAGTTCTTTACGATACGGTCTTCCAGGGAATGGAAGGAGATGACTGCGATCTTCCCTTTTGGAGCAAGAAGCGGAAGGCAGCCCGCAAGCCCTTTCTGTATGTTTTCCAGTTCGCTGTTCACTGCAATGCGCAGGGCCTGAAATGTTCTGGTTGCGGGATGTATGTTTTCCCTTAGATATTTCTTCGGGACTGCGCTCTCGACGACCCGCACCAGCTGGCTGGTTTTCACGATATGCTTTCTTGCACGCTCCTGAAGGATTGCGTGTGCGATATCTTCTGCAAAACGTTCCTCTCCGTATTCTTTGAGGATCCGCTCGATATCCTTCTTGCTCCAGAAGTTCACAATGGTCTGGGCTGAAAGCGGATGTCCTTGGTCGTATCTCATGTCCAGAGGTTCGTCTTTGAGAAAAGAGAATCCTCTTCCTCTTGTGAGCTGGTCAGACGAAAATCCAAGGTCAAAGAGTATGCCGTGAACCAAAGGAAACTTCTCCTGTTTTGCGATTTCTTGGGTCTTCGCAAAGTTTCCCTGGATGATATGCACTCTGTTTCCCAGGGGGCGCACTGCAATCTTCGCTTCCCGCACGCTCTGGGGATCCCAGTCTATTCCGAGGATCCTGCCTTTGGGGCCCGTATGCTTTGCGATCTCTTGCGTATGGCCCGCCCCTCCGACCGTGCAGTCAATGAAGCGTTGTCCCTGCTTGGGATCCAAGAACCGTATAACTTCATTCAAAAGAACTGGCGTGTGAATCATACTCCCAACTCTTTCAGGCGCTCTGCGATATCTCCTTCGTTCTCTTCCATTTTCTCCTTGTATTGAGCCCATTTCTTCTCGTCCCAGATTTCCAGTCGGTCAGACACTCCCGCTACCACCACTTTCTTTCCGAGTCCCGCATATTCTTTCAAATAATCAGGAACAAGTATTCTCCCTAAGGCGTCAAAGGAAACCTCCATGGCTCCTGCCAGCATCAGTCTTCCGAATCCCCTTGCATCAGCCTGGGAAAGCGGAAGCTTGGAAATCTTTGCTGCCAGTTCTTCCCACGCTTTCATCGGGTAGAGAAACAAACAGTGATCCAATCCTCTTGTAATGACCGCCTGCTTTCCCAGAGAGGAACGGAACTTGAGAGGGACTCCCAAGCGCTTTTTCTCGTCTATTGAATATGTGTACTCTCCGATGAACATATGAGGGGTTTTCCACAGTTTCTCAAAGTTATCCCCACTTCTATCCACTATTACCCATCTGTTTATACAATATCCCACCCTCCATGCCTCGTCAACCACAAAACAAGCCCTCTCAATTTATGCTTAAATCAAGGAGTTTATCCCCATTTTCTCCCCAACTGAATACAAAGAAAAAGGCGAAGGATATTCTTCGCCTTCGCTCTCTTGACCCTTTTGCGTTTGAGGATTCTTCTTGGTTATGCGGCCATCCGTACCCGCTGTGGAACCCATCTCCCTTGCCTCCTCCTTTGCTCACGCACTGCGCACAGCGCACACATATCAGTGCCTGAGATAGCGGCACCTGTTCCGCATTCCTCGCAGGTTCTAGGAGAAGGATTCTGTATGTAATAGCAGGAGTGGCAGGTAGGTCCTTCTTCCGAAAGAACCACTGCTCTTTTCATCTCCCCGCAGTCAGCACACTCAACTGCATCGAACTCTTTCCTGTAGCAGGATGCGCAGACCGGCTGATCCTCGGCAGTGCGGTACTTGATCTGCTCCACGCAAGAGCATACGGAACAACGAGCCAGAAAACTGCATGTCCCCTCCTTTGAAAGAGCTGCCTGCGGACCTAAGAGAGCGTTAGAGAAGTTTCTCATTGTCAACGCACCTTGTCAATTCCACACAAAGATAAAGGGAAGTATTGCTACTTCCCTTTGAGGGCAGCCTATGCGGGCTGCCCCCCGACGGCAATGACGGAGCTAGTCTTCAAGACCACTTCTCCGTCCTTCCAAAGCTCGAGAAAGGTGTCCAGTACGAGTTTATCACCCTCGAGACGCTCCCCCAATTCCAGATTAGTAGAGCGAACAGTGACCACTTCCGCCTCCTCTCCGACCATCTTTCCGCCTCTGGAGGACGTAACCTTATAGGCGGAATT
>CAYYUL010000064.1:0-3601 GCA_964474915.1 uncultured Candidatus Saccharibacteria bacterium
AAAGGGAAGATCCCGCATACCATAGAGAGGGCAAGAGGAGCGAGCTGGTAAGAACCTTTTTACTGACCTTCCCGAGTCGGATGTACAGTTCTTTGCAGCCCCACGAAAGCAAGAGAAAAGCGAAAGGGTATATGGGAAGGAGGTGGCGAATGCCGATATTGAGGTTTCCCAGCAGGGCCGACGCCCAGTAGATAGTGATGAAAATGAAAAAGGAGATGACGGTGAAGTTTTCTCTTGCCCAGGAAACCGCAGAGGAAAAGAAGGAGTCCTTTGATTTTTTCTTCAGGAATTCTTTCAATAGGAGGAAGGCAAATCCCAGAGGGAGGATAAGGTTGATGATGTGATATGCCAGAGGTTCTTTCAGAGAGTACAACGTAGGGAAGTAGGAAGAGAATCCCGAAGCCGAAATCTCTCCCTTGAAATACACCGTGTTTCCGAAGGCGGCCCTCTGACTTGCCATGACCACTCCTCTTGCGTATTGGGCAAGAGGTCGGAGTAGAGGATTCTCTGCCATGCCTATCACAAAGTCTTTGACCAGAGGTATCTTATTGGGAGTCAGGTCTGCTTTCGTGTCCCGTAGCTGGCGGTCTGGAGGATAGTTCCAGACATGGAATTGGTAGACGAGAATAATGAGGACTATTCCAATGAGAGCCGCCTTGAGAGCGAGGAGGACATAGTGAGATAGGGCGCGAATCTTCGAAGGAGAGGGGAATAGAAGGGCATGGAGAACGGTCATGATGATGAACGCGGGAACCAAAAGAAGAAGCGTGAATTTCATGAGCATAGCCAAGCCAAACGCAAGGCCTGCCTTTATCACATTTCCTTTTTTGGGATCGTTGAGGAACTGCAGCCAGTAATACATGCTTATTGCTGCTCCCAGTGCTGCTGCGACGTCTGTCGTAACCAGTCTTCCGTGAGCCAAGAATGTGGGAGAGAACGCAATCAAAAAGAGCGTTCCCAATCCCACGATAGGCCCTCCGAGCTTTTTCCCCCAGCGATACAGGAACCACGCAAGGAAAAGCAGGAGCAGGATCATTGGTATTCTGCTCCAGAAGATGATTTGGGAAGGATTGTTTCCCGATCCGTACAAAAGCTCTTTTCCGAAATTAAACTGCACCCACCATGCGGGAGCCGTGTCTTTCTGGGTCCACCAGCCGCTCTGTTCCGGGAACTTGAGATTGAGGAAGAGAAGGGGGAAAGCGGCAAGGTCTTTCACGAGAGGGGGATGTTCCGGATTCAGCCGGTAATCCTGCTTTGCGAGGTATGAATATCCTGCTCCGATATGGGCGAGCTCGTCAAACGTGAGGGAATCCTTTACCACACTTAAAAGCGCGAGAGTTCCCATAAAGGCAATGAGAAAGAAAGCGGCAAGAGAAGCAGGTTTGTTCACACCCATTTCTTTTTCCTAAAATATCCGAACATGAAGAGGAGTCCTATTCCCATGCTGGTCAAGATAATCCAGAACGCCACAGGCGAGTCTCCGAATGGAAGCTGGGCGTTCATGCCGAATATGGAGGCTACGAGTGTGAGAGGAAGAACGATTGCAGAGAATACGGTGAGAATGCGAACGATCTCGTTGGTCTTTGAGGTGAGGAGGGAATTGTTCGTTTCCTCCAAGCTCTGGAGGGTTTCCCTATAGGTTTCCAGATCGTGCACCGCCTGGCGGTAGTGGTCGATGATATGGGAAAAATACTGTTTCAGCTCGCTGTTTTGCAGGAACGCAGATCCTTCTGTGCGCAGCTGGCTTACGAGCTGCCCTTGGGGTTCAACGAATCTCCAAAAGTCCAATACGTCGGCTTTCGCCAGGGAAATCTCCCGCACCATGGCCCGCTCTTCCCCCTGGAAGATCTTTTCCTCTATCTGGTCTATCTTCCTGTTGATGCGGGTGAGCTTGATCAAGATATGTTCCCAGAACGCATTCAGAATGGCATAGGCAAGAAATCCAGTCCCTTTTCCCATATATTCTTTTCTCGCGTCCGGATACACATTGCATTTGTTAAAGAGAGATTTGAGCGGGAGTACGGAATCGTAATGGAACGTAATAACGACATCTTTGGCGATCAGTATATCCAGTTCTCGCGCCGATGTGTCTTTTTTCTCCTTGCTGTAGAAAGGATAGTAGAGGATGAGAAGCAGATGTTCTTCAAGCAGTTCGAACTTTGGCCTCCATGCGGGAGTCTCCAGCTGGTCAAGCAGGAACGAATCGAGGCGGAAGTTCTTTGCAAGGTATCCAATATCGTCTTTCGTGGGATGCTGGATATCCACCCACGTGAAGTCTCCTTCCTTGATGATTTGTCTCATGTAATCATTGTATCAGAAACTCTTCATGAATGCTCTAGGTAATCTGTCCACAGGGCATTCACAAGTCTATTGTGTCGCGCTCTTTTTATTAACGTTAACTTGACAAATCAGTATACTATGCTATAATATATCTATAGGTAAGTATCTTAAAAAAGAACGGAGGAGAAAATGTACCTGTACACGATGGAACAGTTAGGATTTCTGAGGGTGATGCTAGGCGGGGGTGTAGTAATCTCTTGGTACGAGTTCTTTCAACCGCATGTCCCCCATGATCCCTATGTGGCGATCACAGGGGTCTTCGATCGGTTCGGGAATCCGATCGAGCAGAACGTTTGGCACAACTTCCTCAAAAAGGGGGTTGGGGGCTAACCTTTCAACCCCAAGGGGGAGACACACTGTCTCCCCCTCAATGTTTTTTTAGCAGTCTTGGTACTTGTACTTCGGCTTCGCTAGGGGTTGCCCCGAGCGCCCTAGCAGTCGAAGGGGTTGACTGCTAATTTTCTTTTTGTATGATGAGGTAATGACCTTGAGCGACAGACATAGAGATATCTTAGAACGCGTGGTGGAAGAGTACGTGAAAAAAGCCTTTCCCATAAGCTCTCAGCTTCTGGAAGAGGAGTATGAGTTTTCTTCTGCCACCATACGCAATGAATTGCAGTTTCTCACAAAGAGAGGCTATCTGTTCCAGCCCCATATTTCTGCCGGCCGCGTGCCAACGGAAAAGGGATACCGGGTTCTCGTAAACGAGTTCCTTGAAGAAATTCCCCAATCTTTTGAAGAAACAGGAGATGTTTTTTCAGATTATTTTTCCCTGATGCAGCAATTATCACATGCCTCCTCCGGACTGGCGCTCGCGTATACTTCTCAGGGTCGTATGCTCTGGAAAGAAGGATGGGAAGGGCTTCTGCAGGAACCCGAGTTTCAGGAAGGATCTTCCATCAAAAGCTTTACGCAGTTCCTTCGGGACATGGAAGAGCATATTGAAGAATTGAGGGCGGATCACCTCATCTCCCTGTACATCGGAAGAGAGAACCCCTTTTCCAAAGTGAAAGATTTTAGTATGATTTTCTCTGTGTTCTCCACGGAGCCCCAAGGAGTGGTCGCTATCGTGGGGCCAAAGCGCATGGCATACGACAAGAATATCAACACATTCAAAGAACTTGTATATGGAAAACGATAAACAAAGTTTGGATTCTAACGAATCTAAAGAAAATCAAACACAGGAGCCTCAGGAGTCAGATCAAGAGCTGGCAAAGGCTTTCCGTGAGCTCGACGAGTATCTGGCCGGATGGCAGAGGGC
>CAYYUL010000065.1:0-2600 GCA_964474915.1 uncultured Candidatus Saccharibacteria bacterium
GAAGGCGATGCGCTCGATGTCGTTGCGCTCGGCCGTAAGCAGGGCCGACATGAACTCTACGGGATAGTGGGTTTTCAGCCACGCGGTCTGGTATGCGATCAAGGCGTAGGCGGCGCTGTGACTTTTATTAAATCCGTAGCGTGCAAAAGGCAAAATCCACTCCCAGAGCCTCAAGGCAATCCTTTTGTCAATGGAATTCTTGGTCATCCCGTTCACGAACTTTTCTTTTTGCTCTAAAAGAAGGCTCTCGATCTTTTTTCCCACCGCCTTGCGGAGAACGTCAGCTTCAGAAAGCGAGAATCCAGCCAGATCCTGGGCAATGCGCATGAGCTGTTCCTGATAAATACATATACCCTGCGTGCTTTCCAGTATGGGAATCAATTTGGGATGGATGTATTCCACCTGTTTCTTCTTGTGCTTTCTCGCGATGTATTCCGGGATAAGCTCCATGGGGCCGGGACGATACAGGGCGATCATTGCGATGATGTCTTCAAACTCCGTAGGCTTTAATTCTTTGAGATATCTCCGCATACCCTCACCTTCAACCTGGAATACTCCGACTGTATTTCCCTGCTGGAAGAGCTTGAAGGATTTCTGATCGTTCAGAGTAAGCTTCTCAATGTCAATGTTGATTCCATGCACCGCGTACACGCGCCTCAAGGTGTCTTCAATAATGCTCAGATTTTTCAATCCAAGGAAATCCATTTTCAGGATCCCAAGGTCTTCAACGCTGTGCATTTCGTACTGCGTGACAATGGCGGTGTCGTTCTGCGTGGGATGCTGGAGAGGAACCCAGGAGCTCAAAGGTTCAGCCGATATCACGACTCCGCAGGCATGCGTGGAAGCGTGCCTGGCTACCCCTTCCAGTTTCCTTGCGAGATCTATGAGCGTGCGGGCTTTTTCGTCTGTTTCATAGAGGTATTTGAACTCTTCTACCTTGTGTAAGGTGTCCTGCAGGGAGAATCCGAATGGGATCATTTTTGCGACCCTGTCGCAGTATCCGTATTCGTAGGAGAGCGCCCGTCCCACGTCCCGAATGACTGCTCTTGAGGCCATGGTTCCGAATGTGATGATCTGTGCGACGTGGTCTGGCCCGTATTTCTTGGCCACATACTCGATGACTTCGTCTCTTCTGTGGTCTGCGAAATCCAAGTCAATGTCCGGCATGGAGATTCTGTCCGGTGTCAGGAATCGTTCAAAGATGAGGTTGTATTGCAGGGGATTGATGTTGGTGATTCTTAAGAGATAGGCGACAAGAGATCCACCTACGGATCCTCTCCCCGGTCCCACGACGATACGATTGTTCTTTGCCCAGTTCACAAAGTCCTGCACGATCAAAAAGTACGGGGCAAACCCTGTTTTCTTGATCACCTCCAGCTCTTGGTCCATGCGGGGTTTTGCTTCCTTGTTTTGCGCAAGCTCCGGTTTCTCCTCAAGTCCTTTCAGGCAAAGCTCTCGCAAGTATTCGTCCGCAGTTTTTCCTTCAGGAAGCGGAAAAAGAGGAAGTTTCGATTTTCCGAGGGAGAATTCAAAAGAGCATGCCCTGGCAATGACTTCCGTGTTGGAAATTGCTTCCGGGATGTCTTGAAAAAGGGCCGCCATTTCTTCAGGGCTCTTCACGGAGAAGTCGTCTGCTTCCATAGTGAGGCGTTCCGGATCGTCTGGCTTTGCTCCTGTATTGATGAGCATCAAGATGTCCTGGGCCTGAGCATCTTCAGGACGGAGATAGTGAGAGTCAGCGGTAGCCACCAGGGGAATACCGGTCTCCTTGGAAATCGCAATGAGCCCCTGGTTCACGGCTTCCTGTTCCTTGATGTTGGGGTGGCGCTGGAGCTCCAGATAGAAGTTTCCCTTGCCGAACATCTCCTGGTACCTCAAGGCAGTTTCTTTTGCTTCGCTGGATTTTTTGGAGACGAGGAGCCGTGGGATCTTTCCAGCCAGGCACGCAGAGAGGCCGATGAGCCCTTTCGCGTGCTCTCTCAAGAATTCCTCGTCTATTCTTGGCTTGTAATAGTATCCTTCCAGATGAGCCGCGGTTAAAATCTGCACGAGGTTCTTATACCCCTCCTCGTTTTTTACGAGAACCACCATGTGGTATCTTGTGTCGTCAATGCCAGGCCTTTCTTGCCGCATGCTATCTAACGCAAGATATATTTCAGCCCCGATGATTGGCTGTATTCCCCTTGCTTTCGCTTTCTTGTAGAACTCCACTGCCCCATAGAGATTTCCGTGGTCGGTTAAGGCAATCGTATCCATGCCGAGCTCCTTTACTCGTTTCAAAAGCTGGTCTATTTTCGGAAGGCCGTCCAGCAGGGAGTATTGGGAGTGCACATGGAGATGAGTGAATCGGGACATTACCGTATTGTATCAGTTTTGCAGAAAAGAAAAAAGCCCGCTGCATTATGCATTGGGCTTCATGCCTGCAGGCCCTTTTTTGGCCAGCGGATTGAAACCGTACCTTCGCTTTCGCCTTCTTGGGGGCAGCACTTAGGACAGTAATCCTTGAATTCTATGACTGCCGTCGCTCCTTTGACTATAGACTCATGGATCTTATTCCAGATTCCTTTCCCTTTTTCCTGGTCAAGACAGAAGGATTTTAA
>CAYYUL010000065.1:2610-3347 GCA_964474915.1 uncultured Candidatus Saccharibacteria bacterium
CATAGTACTCGCCACATGTGTGGCAGATGAAAAGGTACATTCCTCCTCCTTTCTTGGGAGCGAAAGGGCGCCTATGCTACTAAGGCGCCCTGGGCGGTCCGCCGACGGAGAAGATGTGCAATCTCTCCGGCGATGGTCATCCACGAATCATCCTCATCGGTGTCGTGAATGACTATATCCGCCTTATACTCTACTTTTTTGGGGTCGGTTGTCAAGTCTATACTGACAACCGTTCCCCGCCATTCAAAGAACCCATCTATTCCGTGGAAACGGTCCAGAGGGCTCCCGAGAGCGGAGAAGAACCTGAGTTCTCCCCAATCTTCCAACCCCAGCGCCAATGCTACTTGGCAATGGAGGTCGTTCCCGGCCCTTGTGGAAGGGTCGGAAGGATCCCACGGCTGGCACATCATCACCAGCCACATCGATTTCTGGAAGCCGTCATATGCTTGTCCTTGCTTCCAGTGTAAGAGGCATGTTGCCAAAACCTCTTTCTCGAATAGTCGGCCGGTGTATCCCGTGCCTTCCATGGGTTTTCTCCTCTCTGTAGGTGCTTGATTCTGTAATAATAATAGCACATAATACTATAATTGTCAATAGTTGCCTCACACAACTCGGATGTTGAACTTCCAAGAAAAAACTTCCAAAGAAAAAGGAAGTCGTGAGACCTCCCTCTTGGATTGTTGATTGTTTGTTCAGTTTGCAGGAGTCTGGGAGTAGAGGCGGGTTATGGTCAAAGA
>CAYYUL010000066.1:0-3335 GCA_964474915.1 uncultured Candidatus Saccharibacteria bacterium
GCTGAAAATCTCTTTCAGTATTCCTATCTAAATTTTTTGTCTCTGTATTCGCAGCACAATGGAAAACCATATCATGGCCTTGTATGCTCTGCTCTAATTTTTTAGCATCGAGAATATCCCCTTTAACAAGCTTAAAATTTTTATGAGAGAAATGCTGCTGAATGAATGCTTCCTTTCCTTCACTCAGATTGTCATAGCACGTTATACTATGCCCTTCTTTCCTTAATCTGTCAACAATATGGCTTCCAATAGCCCCACAACCCCCAGTAACAAAGCATTTCATAGCCTTCTTCCACTTTCCCGCTTCAATATAAAGCTTACTGCGTCTAAGAGATCTTTTTTTATGTAATCAGGCTTTGCCTCCATTTCAGGCTCTCCTCCCTTTCCCCCATACCCAGTTTTCACGAGAATAGTTTTGCATCCTGCCCTATTCCCTGTCAAAATGTCAGACATTTTATCCCCAATCATATAGGAACGGGAAAAATCGATCTTGAATTTCTCTGCTGCTTTTTCCAACAAGCCGATATTGGGTTTTCTACAGTTACATTCCATGAGATACCCACCTTTTCCAGCTGTAGGATGATGGAAGCAGTAGTAATAACCATCAATTCTGATACCAAATTTTTCCATCTCTGCTGCAATGTAACCATGTAACTTCCAGAACTCTTTTTCTGTGCAAATTCCCCTTCCAACCACTCCTTGATTGGAGATGATGATACGTTTATAAGAACTTTTTGTTAATAGTTGCAATGCATCGAGTACCTGAGGAATAAATGCAATATCTTCTATTCTGTGCAGATGCTCTACTTCCTCAGTAATAACCCCATCTCTATCGAGAAAAACGGCTTTGTGAAAATTCTTTTTCTCTTTGTACTCGAGAATCGGAAAAGAGACCAAGGCTTTCCTGAGTTGAAAGATATTCTTATACAGAATAGTCCGTATTCCAAGCTTTTTTGCTATCCGAATATATTGCTGTTCGTTATCGATAAAGACTGCTTCTTCTGGTTTGCAATCAAAATCTTTAAGTATCGTACGATAGATTTTAGGTACAGTCTTATCCATTTTTTTCTCTGTTGAAAGATACCTCTTATCAAAATAATCAAACAACCCATGTTTTCTGTTATATGTAGCTATCTCTCTTTCCGTATTTGTCAAGCAAACCACAGAACACCTTTTTCTCAATTCTTTTATAAGACGGAGCGTCCTCTGATCGGGTTTCGTGGAAAGTTTTTTGTACAAAGAAAGATGTGCTTTACGTAAGGCGTTAGGATCATCCTTCTTACCAAATTTTCGCAATGCCATCGCATAGAACGCCCGGAGTGTCATGGCTCCCTTCCGGAGCATCTTTTTCTGAGCTTCAGCAAAATGTCGAAATGTGTGATAGGGCACTTCAAGCCGGTGTGCCATTTTTTTGAGGACGGTCTCCCTAGCTTCCGGAACAAGAATACCACCTAAATCAAAAATAATTACCTTAATGCTGCCTTGGCTCATCCAAACAACTCCCTTTCCACCAAATCACAAATAATGTGCAGGATGGTAATGTGCATCTCTTGGATTCTGGCTGTATCTTTGTTCGGCACGTGGATAGCAAGATCCACCATCTTTCCAATCTCAACGCTTTTCTCACTCAATAGACCAATAACCTTCATCCCCTTCTCCTTCGCTGCCTGAATGCCTTGGTAGATATTAGCAGAATGCCCTCCTTTTTCCTTTGAGATATCACTGGTGGTTAATGCAATGACAACATCCCCTTTCTTTCCTAACGCTTGAACCTGCTTTGCAAAGACATAGTCAAAGCTGCTATCGTTGGAGATGGATGTTAAATTAGAAGTATCGGTTGTCAAGGCAATCGCAGCCAATGGCTCTCTCTCCAGTCTAAATTTATTCACAAACTCTGCAGCAATGTGCTGGGCTTGCGATGCACTGCCCCCATTCCCAAAGAGCAGTAGCTCTCTGAATGTCCTTGGTCAAAGCAATGGATTGCTCTGCAAGTAAGATGTGTTCCTGCAGTTGCTTTCGTATTTCCTTTTCCATTTTCCCCACCTAATTATCAATCCCATAAATGATCCTGCTTCCTCCATGCTCCAATGCAAAGGGAAGTTCCTTGAGGTCTTGCAAGGCCTTTCTCAAGCCAGCTTGCTTTTCCGGCTCGCAGTAAAGCAGGAGAAAACCACCTCCTCCTGCTCCGCAGAGCTTTCCTCCAGAGGCTCCAGCCTTTAAAGCTTTTGTATACCATTCCCGGGTTTGCACATTGCTAATGCCCTCGGCCAACTGCTCTTTCTGCTGCCATCCTTCATGGAGCACCCTTCCCATTTCCTCTACCCTCCCTTTCTCCAAGGCAGCTCTCAATTCTACGGCAAGCTGCTTTATCTTTCGCAAATATCCCCAATTCTTTTCTGCATTCTGCCGCTGTTTTTTGTGGATATCCTTGGATTCCCTTGTCGTATGGGTGTAGAACAACAACAGCCGCTGATTTAAAGCCTGTATTGTTTCCTGCGCGCAAAGAATGGGATGTACTCTCACTGCACCCTTCTTTAGGAACTCCATATAATTTAGGCCTCCGTAGGCAGCAATATACTGATCTTGATAGCCTCCCTCCTCCTTCAGCACCTCTCTCTCAATGTTGCATGCTTCTTTGGCCAGTTGCTCTTGGGCAATGAACTCTCCCTTATACGCATGCAAGGCCTGTAGCAATCCAACGAGAAAGCTAGAGGAGCCTCCCAAACCCGTGCCTTTGGTTGGAATATCGGCAAAGGAGGTAATCTCAACCTGCCCTTTCACACCCACCAACCGCATCGCTTCCCTGAAGAGCGGATGCTTAATCTCCTCAATACGCTCCACTAATTCTGTCTGGGAATATTTCACCCGTATCTTTGCATCAAATTTTTTATGGATGGTGATGTACACATACTTGTTGATGCTGGTATTTACAACAGCCCCCTCCTCTCGCTCAACGAAGTATGGAACGTCTGTTCCTCCGCCGGCAAAGCTAATCCTGACAGGTGTTCTAGAGATAATCATGGTTTCCCCCAATCAGCCCTTTTCTTTTCCTTTATAAAGTTATGTTCTCACCGATTTTGCGAACAGCTTTTTGGCCCTTTCGTACGATTCTGGTGTTCCCATGTCGACAAATAACCCTTTACAGAGGTATGCAGAGAGCAGCCCCTTCTTGGCCAAGACAGGAAATACCTCTCGCTCTACGGAAACCTTGCCTTTAGGAATAGAGGCAAGCACTTTTTTCTGGAAGAGATATACCCCTCCATTAATCCAATGCTTGCCTTCTCCTTTTCCCTTCTCTGTGAAGGAAATAATGCGGTGCCTGTTGTCATGCTCCA
>CAYYUL010000067.1:0-2868 GCA_964474915.1 uncultured Candidatus Saccharibacteria bacterium
TCTCTTGAGAAGCTCACGGTGTTCTCTGAAGCGAAAACGCTTCCCTTCGCCATCGATACCGCAGGGTATGAGATAGGGGAGGAGCATCGCTTGAAATATCGGTATCTGGACTTGAGAAGGGAACGCATGAAAAGAAATCTCATCCTGAGAAACGATGTGTTGAAACTCATGCGCTCGTTCCTCGCTAAAGAGGGATTCGTAGAAATTGAAACCCCAATTCTTACCAAATCTACCCCTGAGGGAGCGAGAGACTACGTTGTTCCCTCGAGACTGTATCCCGGCAAATTCTACGCCCTGCCTCAGTCTCCCCAGCAGTATAAGCAGCTTCTGCAGGTTGCTGGATTTGAGAGGTATTTCCAGGTGGCTCGGTGCTTTCGAGACGAAGACACGAGAGCCGACCGCCAACCAGAGTTCACCCAGTTGGACATTGAGATGTCATTCGTGGAACAGGAAGACATATTGCGACTCATCGAGAATCTGTACAAAGAGATCGTAGAGAAGCTCTTTCCCGGAAAGCGCATCCAGCGCTTTCCTTTCCCCCGCATTTCATACAAGGAAACCATGGAAAAATGGCAGACCGATAAGCCAGATCTCAGAACAAACAAAGAAGACAAGGATGAACTGGCGTTTGCGTTCATTAAAGACTTTCCGATGTTTGAGTGGCAGGAACAGGAGAAACGGTGGGACGCAGTGCATCATCCGTTCACCAGGCCGCAGACAAACAATATAGAGGAGGTGAAAAAGAATCCCAAAGATATTCTTGCCTATCAGCACGATCTTGTGCTCAACGGGTTTGAGATAGGGGGGGGAAGCATGAGAACATACAAACCTGAAATGCTGGAGGCCGTGTTTGAGATCATGGGAAACAAGAAAGAAGACATCCGCAGGCAGTTCGGGCATCTCTTAGAGGCGTTCTCTTACGGAGTCCCTCCCCACGGAGGAATAGCTCCTGGCATTGAACGATTGCTGTCAACGGCTTTAGGGGAGCCAAGCATCAGGGAAGTGATGGCCTTTCCAAAGACCGGGGACGGAAGAGATCTCATGATGGATTCTCCCTCAGAGCTCTCAGGGAAACAATTAGAAGAATTGCATCTTAAGGCAAAGGGGAAATGACCACGAACACCAAGATCGTTGCCGCGACTTTCGTCGCAAGCATTTCTCTTACATGGGGAATTCCCTCTTTTTCCGACTACTTGCGAAATGCGTTCTTCTGGAAGGAGGTTGCAGAGAATCAGGAGATCGCGGCTGCCTTTGCCAAACAAGCAGATCTTGAACGGCAATTCTTGAAAGCCGTCCCTCTGTTGAAGGCAACCTCGGAAATTCCCTTCCTGGAAAGCAGGGCGGCATTCTCTGTTCTGGTGAGAAAAGACGGGTCTGAAAAAGTGCTGTTTGCAAAGAATGAACATGAGGCTGTTCCTATTGCCTCCTTGACCAAGTTCATGACGGCACTTGTGGCCATCCAGACATATCCTTTGGATGAACGCATTACAATGTCGGCAAAAGCGATTGCGACAGAGGGCGCGCAGGGAGACTTTAGCGAAGGTCAGGTATTTACCGTGAGAGACCTCCTATACCCACTCCTCATGGAGTCTTCCAATGACGCAGCAGCCGCCCTGGGGGAACATAAAGGAGAATCTTCCTTTGTACGGCTGATGAACGGCACCGCAGAGATCCTCCATATGAACAGGACTCGTTTCTTCAATCCCACAGGGCTGGATCCCGCAGAGGGAAATGACGTCAACGTTTCTTCCGCAAGAGATCTTGCCGCTCTAGTGGAGTATATCAGAGAATCAAAGCCTGAAGTCTTTGACATTCTTTCATTGCAGGAGTTTGATTTGAAAGACGCCAATGGCAGCCACCACCATACGATTCTGAACACCAACGAACTCTTGCAAGACCATGAATTTCAGACAAAGGTGCTCGGAGGAAAAACGGGGTACACGGAAAAAGCGAGAGGGTGCCTCATTATCATTCTGCAGAGCCCGAATGACAGGGGATATATCGTGAACGTAATTCTGGGATCAGACAACCGGTTTGAGGAAATGAAGAAACTTATCCAATTCACGTATGAAGGATACGTCTGGTGAATATGATTCCGGAACTCTCTCTGAGCGTTATTAAGATAGCTTTTGCGGGAACCGCGAGCTTCCTGTTCGCGTTCCTTCTTACGCCCTCACTCATACGATTCTTGTATGAACATAAGATGTGGAGAAAGGAAATGAGGATGAAAGCCCTTGGAGGAGGAGATCTGCCGGTATTCCAGAAGTTCCATAGGGAAGGGGAGACGTCTATTCCCCGGTTCGGAGGGATTCTGGTCTGGGTTACTCCTCCTGCAATTGCCCTGCTGTTCTCTTTGTTCTCCTATACAGACAACCCGGTCTTGGAGAAGTTCAATTTTCTGAGCCGCGCCCAAACATGGCTTCCCTTGGCGACCCTCTTGGCTGCTTCGGCTGTAGGATTCTTGGATGATCTTTTGCAGGTGGCGGTAACCCCCAGAGGATTCTTCAAGAGGCTCTGGCCTCTTATGGAACAGCATTCTTCGGGAGGATTGAGCTTAAGATACCGCATCATGCTGGTTGTTTTCATCGGGGCCGTGGGGGCTATGTGGTTCTTTTTCAAGCTGGGATTCAGCACGCTCCATGTCCCGGGCATGGGAAATATCCTGCTTGATTTCTGGTATATTCCTGCCTTTGTCGTCGTCATGCTGGCTACCTATTCCGGAGGGGTGATCGACGGCTTGGACGGGTTGTCCGGAGGTACGTTCGCCTCCATATTTGCGGCATTCGGCATTATTGCATTCTCCCAGGGGCAAATGGACTTGGCAGCTTTCTGCATCGCCATTGTGGGAACTCTGTATGCGTTTCTCTG
>CAYYUL010000067.1:2878-3275 GCA_964474915.1 uncultured Candidatus Saccharibacteria bacterium
TTGGTTTAATATTCCTCCTGCAAAGTTTTACATGGGAGAAACCGGCATGATGGGATTGACCGCCACCCTTACCGTGGTCGCCTTTCTTACGGATTCCGTGCTCGTGCTTCCCATTATCGGATTCCTGCTCGTATTGGAATCGGGATCGGTCATCATCCAGCAGACCTCAAAGAAACTGTTCTCGCGCAAAGTGTTCATTGCAACCCCCATTCACCATCACTTCGAGGCTTTAGGCTGGCCCCACTACCAGATCACCATGCGCTTCTGGATCATCGGAATTGTCATGGCAATCGTGGGAGTTGCCATACGATTGCTTGGGTAAGAGAACCCCCTTGACTTTCCTCTCTCAATTCTATAGAACCAAAGTAGTTCGTTTCAACATTTACCTTATAAAAAG
>CAYYUL010000068.1:0-3170 GCA_964474915.1 uncultured Candidatus Saccharibacteria bacterium
GAGCACCTCATTTGCAATGAGGGGGTCGCCGGTTCAAATCCGGCACGGTCCACCATAACGCAAAGCGATATAGAGCTACGCAATATGAAAAACGGAAAACCCCGCGTCCATGAATTGATACCCAATAAGCCAAAAACGCAGGCAGAGCGTTTGGTCAGGATCATGAACGAGTTTCATGACGGGTACGAGTTCCTGAAGAAGTACCCCAAGGCGGTTTCCATTTTCGGTTCAGAGCGGTGCGGATTTGAGGATGAAGTATATAAAGAGGCGACCAGGCTTGCAAAACTTTTAGCCAAGGACGGGTTCGCCATTATCACGGGCGGCGGACACGGGGTCATGGAGGCGGCCAACAAGGGAGCGTATGAGGCGGGAGGGAAGTCGGTAGGGCTCCTGATCGAGCTTCCCCGGAACGATGTCAAGAATGAATACGTCAAAGACTCTCATTCTTTCTATTACTTTTTCTCCCGCAAGGTGATGCTCGCCTTCGCTTCCAGGTTTTATATTTTCTTTCCCGGGGGGTTCGGCACGCTGTCTGAGCTTTTTGAGATGATCATGCTTGTGCAGACCAAGAAGATACGGCCCATCCCCATTATTCTTGTGAATAAAGCGTACTGGAAACCGCTTTTGAAATGGATTGAGAGTGTGGTGTACGAAAAGAACAAGGCAATCAGCAGGGAAGACATGGGCATCTATCGATTAGTGGACGGTGCAGATGAGGCATACAAGCTCATTCGGAGGGCGGCTTGACCGCCTTCTCTTGTTTTTACGGAAAGTATATAATAGGACCATGAGCCATTACATATGCAAAGGGAGCTGCGGAGGGTCGTCTGATATTCCCGGCGTGTGCGAGATGAAAGAATGCGAACGGTATACGGAGGAATTGAAGGAATGCAATTGCAAAGATGGATTCCATCGTACGAAAGAGCAAGAGGAACAACATCCGCATGAGCCCCATTAATTCTCAACTAGTCAAGATTCGAAAAGAGGGAGAGGAGCTGAGAAACGAAGTGAGGGAACGCACGGCGGGCTATATCCTTGCCGCATTCGGTCTGATTGCGGGACTTGCATGGAACGACGCCATCAAGGCAATCATTGAATACTTTTTTCCCGTTCAGCAGAACAGCGTGCAGGCAAAAATTCTGTATGCATTCCTGGTGACTTCTGCGGTCGTTATCATAAGCGTATACATGATGAGGATTGTATCCAATAAAGAAGACAGGTAGCAATATGATACGCAGCATACTTTCTGTTCTTTCGAAGATGATTCCGGCAGCATACGCGCATTGCGACATCCCTTGCGGCATCTATACTTCAGATCCCGCGCTTGTCGCGGCAAGAACCGTGCTGAAAATGGTAGAAAAGATACAGGGAGCGCAGCTCAATGACGCGCATGCGATCTCACGATTTACTGCCGTGAAAGAGGAACATGCCCAAAAGTGCAAGCAAGAGCTTCTTATTCTCTGGACGGACTACTTCAAGCCAGAACATCTTGCAATGTTCCCGAATCTCCACGAAACCTTCTGGAACGCGGCAAAACTATGCTCGAAAAACAAGCAGGAAGTGTCTATGGAATCGGCAAAAGAGCTTGTGAAAGCGATGGAAGAGATAGCAGCGATATTTTTGAAAGCAGAAGAGGCAAAAAAGAATCAGTAGCCCTGAGCGTGGTCGAAGGGTTTTCCACAGGAGGGTTTCTTGACGGTCCGAAAAGGTGGTATAATACAGTAATGTATAGTAAAGGTCGAATGTTTCACTAAATAAGTTTGACTTAGTTTAAACATCTCTATCTTCATATGGTTATATTAGATTGGTACTCAGTTACCCTGCAGTCATTGCAGGGATTGTGGCAGGGAGTTATCGCTTTCATTCCTTCCCTTGCGGGAGCTTTAGTCGTGTTTCTCATTGGATGGATGGTTTCTGTCGCCGTAGGGGCAGTGGTATCTGATGTTTTGAGACGGCTGAAGTTCAATGACATGTTTGAGACAGGAGGATGGAAAAAGGCGTTGGAAAGGGCAGATATAAAGGTGGATCCAGCCGGCTTCATAGGAGGAATCATCAAATGGGTGCTCGTGATCGTTTTCTTGATGGCTTCAGTGGAAATTCTCGGACTTTCGCAGTTCGCAGTCTTTCTGCAGTCTGTGCTTGCATATCTTCCGAATGTCGTGGTCGCATGCCTCATTTTCGTGGCAGCGGTCGTTATTTCAGACATTCTTGAGAAGGTTATGAGGACTATGGTGGAGGGTACTCAGGTGGGATATGGGAGCCTGGTCAGCATGATTGTGCGCTGGTCCATTTGGATATTCGCATTGGTTGCGATATTGCTTCAGCTGCGAGTCGCCCCATTCCTTTTGCAGACGCTTCTCACGGGCATTGTCGCTTTGATCGTGCTGGCGGGAGGCATTGCCTTGGGCCTTGGAGGAAAGGATGTGGCAGCCGAATTCCTTCAGGATTTAAGAAGGAAGTTTCGAGCCTAGCCGTCATGTCTATGCGGTAGAAGAAAAGAGCAGGGCCGTACGCCCTGCTCTTTTCTTCTACGTTTCTTTCCCCTTTCTGTATAACTTTTATAGGTACTGACTGATAAAGCTATACTACAACTCACATAAACATGCAAACGGGGGGTTGACAAAGAATGATGGGAGCGTATACTCGGTAATAGAAATGAAAATCGTTTCATCCAATCATTTACAAGAAGCGGCAGACTAACCCCTCCTTTTTTGCTTTGTGGAAAGAGGCCGCTTCCCAAAGCGGTTTTTTATTTCTGAACGGAGTGAAGAAACAAGGTTCTGAAGGAGCGAAAGCGACGACAGGTCCTTATTTCCCTGGAAAGAACCTTGACAATTGAATCGTAAGGTAAAGGTGAAGTAAGTAAAGAGAAGCAGTAGTTATGAATTGCTAGCCAATATTCATTTAGAGGCAGATGGTGGATGCCTTGGGATGTCAGAGCGATGAAGGACGCGGCGTTACTGCGATAAGCCTCGGGGAGGTGTTGAGCAACCTTTGATCCGGAGATTTCCGAATGAGGCAACTCATTGCAAGGAAACTTGCAATACTCTGTAGGTTGAACCTGCAAGAGAGCTGACCCGCCGAAGTAAAACATTCTAGTAAGCGGAGGAAAAGAAACACCATTCCCTTCGTAGAGGCGAGCGAACAGGGACCAGTCTAACACTTTTTCT
>CAYYUL010000069.1:0-2377 GCA_964474915.1 uncultured Candidatus Saccharibacteria bacterium
CGGGCTGTCTCCAGGAGGGTTTGGATGCGACAACGTTCCAGTGTTCGTCATACGGATATTTTGAGAATGTAATAGGATAGCCAACCGTGTCTTTACGGTATCTGTTAATATTGAAAAAGAAACCGTCGGGCGCGCAGGTACGGTGAATAAGGTCAAAGTACTTCTGGATTGCCTCCCTGTTCATTTCCATCATGGATCTGGTATTGATAAACAGGTCTATCTTCAAATTCTCTATTTCATACCATGGCGGGATAATAATGAAGTCGTACTTTTCTACATGTTCCCTCCGTATGGTTTTGCCTTCTATCTCTCCCGCGAGCAGAAACTTCATGTCCGGAAAATGCCTGTGTAAATAATAACTTGCCAGGGCGTTGGCTTCCGGAAGGTCTATCATCATGTAGGAGCATTTGATGTTTGAGCGGATCTTTTGAGCTAAGGAGCCGTATCCTCCTCCTATTTCGCACACAGAGCGAACGTCTTTTTTGGAGAATACGAAATTCGTCAAGTCGTAGAGCCATCTGATATGAACGCACTGGCCCGCGTCCACCACTTTATTTCCAATGGAGAACACCTCGCGGGCGTTGCCGACGTTTTTCTCAGAGAGGTTCGTGAAAACAAAGTCAGGGCCGCATTCCGCCAGCGCCTCGCAGAATACATCCTTTTGCGCGGAAGGATGGAATCGGTCGTCCAGGCCGTCAGACAATGTATTGTTTCTAAAGTTCTCCAAGAACTCCCCCTTGAATAAATGCTTCCTCTCGTCAAATCTCCTCCAGTGCCTGCTTTTTTGGACAGGGTCGTATTCCGCCATTGATTTTTCAAGCGCTTTGAGGATGCGTTTTTCCATAAGGGATAGTGTGTATAATGACACAAGCATTATAGGCAGCATGCGGCAAAAAGTCCAACCGCTGCGTCAAGCCCGCACCCGCCGTTCTGGACATCAACTCCATTTCGTCGTATGGTATGAACATTATCCTCCATCATGAATCAAAAGAACATTAAAATTTGCCAGGTGGTTTCAGCCGATATCTCTTTGAGATTCCTTTTGTTGGAACAGATGAAATATCTGCAGCAGGCGGGATTTGAGGTGTGGGCGGTTTCTTCAAATGGGAAATGGATTCCCGAGATTGAGAACAATGGGATTTCTGTTAAGACGGTTGAGATTACACGAAGACTTTTCACCCCCCTTGCCGACCTCATCGCGCTCCTGCAGCTTACCGCATTCTTCAGGAAGGAGCGGTTCGACATCGTGCACACGCACACCCCCAAAGCCAGTTTTTTGGGGCAATTGGCCGCCTTTTTCGTCAGGGTTCCTGTCCGCGTCACTACGATTCACGGACTTTATTTCCAGACAGATTCTTCCTGGCAAAAAAAGATACTATTTGTTCCAGTAGAAAAGATTGTTGCGAAAATCGTCCACAAGGCGTTTTCGGTGAACAGAGAGGATATTTTGACGCTTGTAAATAAGAATATCTACCCGTCCCGCAAGGTCTCTTATTTGGGAGGAGGCATCAACGTTGACCGGTTCAATCCTGGTCGGTTCTCAAAAGAATTTATCGCTCAAAAAAAACAGGAAGTCGGGATTCCTGAGGATGCTGTAGTAATCGGGATTGTCGCGCGTCTCGTGAAGGAAAAAGGATTTATCCCTCTGTTTGCCGCATTCGCTGAAGTCATACGGCGGTTTCCCAAAGCCGTGTTGCTTGTGGTAGGCCCCCAAGAACCTGAGAAACACGACGCTTTAGATCTGAATATCGTTGACGAGTATGGTATCAAGAACAGTGTTTTGTTCCTGGGGGAGCGCACTGATGTCGTTGATCTCTACGCGTTAATGGACGTGTTCGTTCTTCCTTCGCACCGGGAGGGTTTGGGGCTTTCCGTTCTGGAGGCCTCGGCTATGAAGCGTCCGGTGGTTGCTTCAGATATCAGGGGATGCAGAGAGGGCGTGGAACAAGGCAAAACAGGGTTTCTCGTGCCGTCCGGCAATCCCGGGAAGTTAGCTGACGCCATTGTGCATATTCTTTCCCGTCCCGAAGAAGGCAGGGCAATGGGGGAAGCGGGAAGGAAAAAAGTGGAGAGAGAGTTCAACGAGAAAGTAATGTTTGCTAGAATAAAACAAGAATATGAGCGTCTCATTAGAGAAAGAACAGGCAAGTGATTTTCTTATTCGGCTTGCAAAGAAGAATGATGCGAGATATATCTCAAATATCCATAAAGAGGAGATATCGCAGGGATTTTTAAGCTCTCTGCCCCTTTCTTTTCTTGCGAAGCTCTATGAAGAGATCATTCAGTCCGGAGTCTGCGTTGTTGCGGAGACACAGGGCCGCGTCGTAGGGTTTGTAGCTGGAACCTGCAACTTGAACGCATTGTTCCGTTCCTTTCT
>CAYYUL010000069.1:2387-3165 GCA_964474915.1 uncultured Candidatus Saccharibacteria bacterium
GCGAGCATCAAGCCGGCAATCATTTTCGGTTTCATTGTTCCGTTCCTTTCTTCTTCATGCGTTTTTTCCTGCCGTATTCATATTACTGCCCCAGATATTCAGCTTCAGAAAGCTCAAAGGGATTTTTGAAGCGTTGAGATATCCGTCCCGCAACAGCGATTTGCCTCAAGCCGAACTGCTGATGATTGCGGTACATAAGGAATTCCAGAGTCAGGGAGTAGCTCGTTCCATGCTTAAAGAATTCATTGAGCAAATGAGGAAACGGGGAGTAAAAGAATTCAGGGTGATGGTCGGAAAAGACCTTCTCTCGGCAATACGATTGTACGAGAGTTCGGGATTCCAATTCGTGAAAGAGACCGCAGTGCATGGCGCTCAGCAGTCTTTGATCTATGTCTATTCCATCTAGCAGCACGATACTTTTCTTGCTTCTGCCGTTTCTGACTGCTCTTTTTGCGATCCCTTTTCTGAAAAGGATCTCGAGCAGGTATGGGCTGCATGATGTTTCGCAAGGAGATATCCTCAAGATTCATCAAGCGTCCATTTCCTACCTGGGCGGCGTAGCGCTCCTCAAGGCTTTTGCGGCCGGCCTTTTAGGATTAGGATTCCTCTATCGAGATTTGATTCCGGAAGCCGCCTCTCTTTTTCTGGCATCCATTCCGGTATTTGCCCTTGGGTTTTGGGACGACCTGCGATGGAAGCATATTTCTACGACAAGGCCCATGATAAAATTCTTTCTTTTGCTTGCGATCCCCCTGATTTCTTCATCATTTCTTTTTCT
>CAYYUL010000070.1:0-3161 GCA_964474915.1 uncultured Candidatus Saccharibacteria bacterium
AGTAGTATACGATGAAATTGATAAGCGAATATAAGCAAAGCTTGTTTCTCGCTATTGCTCGAAATAAGGAGGGGTCGGATAGCGGTTTATTCCACCTGTCTTGAAAACAGGAGTGTCGCAAGGCACCGTGAGTTCGAATCTCACCCCCTCCGCAGTCAATTTTTGTTATCGAGAGACCGCCTCAGCCGAGGCGGTAGTGAGATCGAATTACTTATGGAACCAAATGACCCTAAATGGAAAAAATTTGAGAAGTTAGCAGCAGAAATACAAAAAGAACTTTCTCCCGAAGCGGCAGTTAAGCATGACGAAAAGATTAGAGGATGGGATTCCAAAACGGATCGTCAGATTGATATTGTGGTAAGACAGAATGTGGGTCAGTACCCACTACTCATAGTAATGCAATGCAAAGACGAGAAAACCCCGCTTGATGTAAATGCTGTGGGCGAATTCGCATCTGTTGTCAGTGACGTTAGGGCACATAAGGGCGCCCTAGTATCAAACAGCGGTTTCACAGAAGCAGCAATTAATTTGGCAAAACAAAAAGGAATAGACGTTTTTCGTCTCGTCGATATCGAAAATAAAGATTGGAAAAGTTATGCCACTTTGCCAGCAGCCGCAGTTTTTGATGCCTTGGAGGGATATCAATTAAAGTTCGCCAATAACCCCAATTACCCTCCGGAAAGATTTGCAATCCCTTTAAAATTACTGGAGGATATCCCCAATACTCATCTTTATAAAGAAGATGGCACTTTTATAAACACAATTATCAATGCAATAAGAACTGCGTGGAATAGTGACAAATTACCCAAAAAAAGCGGAGAGTATTTTGATTTAAAGTTTGTTGACGAACCAGTTTTTATAAAAGATGGCGAAAAGTTAATTCCAATTGAGCTAACTGCAAATATTGTTACGAGACAACAAGTATTTTTTGGTCACATTCCAATAAAATCTATGCGGGGTTTCCACGATGTATCTACAGGAGGAGTATACACGCGTTCTCTTACAACTGAGTGGCTCAACACGGAAACAATCGAAAAGAAATGGCAAAAAGTAGAATCTCTGGATCAACTTGCTGTTAAGCCGTTGATAATAATGCATGCGAGCAATCTTTATGAACCGTTGAGACCGGATAGTAAATCAGGCCTTGACCGACTTACCTAAATTTAGTCGTCCAACCAGCCATCGAAAAACTTCTTAACGGTTTCGCATTAAAAGTTTCGAATCCTAGACACGCCGCCTTCTTTTTGCGGTCCGCCATCTGGCGGATTGTTTGCCCTATGATACAATAAGCGAAGCTTGATCATCATTAGGAATGCAGAGATGAATAATTTCTGATACAATGAAGATACCATTCAGTTCTTTTACGTTCATTCCCAAGACGTTTTTGGGCGTTGATATCGGAACTTCTTCCATCAAAGCGGTGGAATTGTACCGCTGGGGAGACCGGAGGAGCTTGAAGAACTACGGAGAGCTGACGATTGAGAATATCTATAAGAAGTCCTTCCGCACGTTTGAGAAGAATGCGCTGCTGCTTGAGAGAACAGACATCGCGAAAGCGCTGCGGGCGGTGCTCCAGGAGGCTCACATAGAAGGAAAGCAGGCGATATTCTCCATTCCCGACTTCTCAAGTTTTTTCACGAACTTTGAGCTTCCCCCTATGACCAAGAAAGAGCTTTCTGACGCAGTGGTGTTTGAAGCAAGGCGCCATATTCCGGTTCCCCTGTCTGAAGTGGTGTTTGACTGGCAGCTCATTGATGGAACATACGGACAGAAGACCCCTCTTGCGATACTCATGGTTGCGGTTCCCAATGAAGTGGTGCGCCAGTATCAGGAGATTGCAAAGGAAGCAGGGCTCCAGCTGGTGGCCCTGGAGGCGGAAGTCTTCGGCCTCATCAGATCGTGCGTGTGGGAAGACGAGAGGCCTATGGTCCTGCTGGACATGGGAGCCCAAAGCACCGCAGTGAATGTGGTGTTCAAAGGAAATCTGCGTATGTCCCACAGCTTTGACATCGCCGGGAACGCGCTTACAGAGCGCATCGCAAAATCTTTGTCCATTGACTATGAATCAGCCCAACGTGAGAAAACAGAAAAAGGCATGACAGGAACCCTTGCCCCCATTCTCTCTCCTTTTATCGACATGATCTTGGGGGAAGTGGAGAAGATAGCAGACGCATTTTTGCGGAGCAAGGGGAGGGCCATTGACAAGATTATTCTTGGAGGGGGATCGGCCAAGCTTCCCGGATTGCGAGAATATGTGGAGCAGAACATGCGCAAAGAGGTTGCACTGGCAGATCCTTTCAGGCCTTTGTACTACCCTCCCATATTAGAGGAGACTATTAAAGAAATAGGCCCTTCGTATGCGGTATCCATAGGAATGGCGTTGAGAGGACTCGAATAAATTCCATGGTGCAAATTATTCCAAGAGCAGAAGAAGAGCGCCCCTTGTGGATGGATATCGTATTTTTTCTTTCCATCGGATTCCTTATTCTTTCGGTCGCGGCGTTTTTTGTCCTTTCAAGCTTCCAGAGAAAAGCGGAAAAAGAAATCGCCGCGCTCAATGCCTTTCTTGCCAAGGAACAGAGCAAGGAGTTTCTTTCCACGGAGAAGGAGTTGAAGGCGCTCAAGCAAAAGGTGCAGGATTTTACAGGCCTTTTTCAGGGGAGGGATAATCCTCTTGCGTCTCTGGCTCAGCTGGAATCTCATACGCACCCCAAAACATTCTTTACAACCTTGAGCGTTGACGTAAAGACCGGCGAAATGCAGCTGGACGGGGTAGCCGAAACCTTTCAGGCGGTAGAAGAGCAGCTGGTCATATTCCGACAGATGGAGGGCGTGAGCTCTGTGGATTTGGCGAACCTCGGATTTTCAACCGGAGGAGAAATCACATACCAAGTGCTCATACGATGAACAGATTTATTTTCAGCCTCATAATCCTCTCGGGATCTGCAATAGCAGGAGTGTTTCTCTTGTGGCCCCGCTACGAAACACTGCTCAATCTTCAGAAAGAAAAGCTGCAAAAGCAGACAGATCTCACGTATCATGAGGAGTATGCGAAGGGGCTGGCAGAACTCAAACTTCAGGTGGAGGGCAAGAAACCTGAAATACGGATCGTGCAGAATTCTCTTCCGGACACCGAAGAACTCCCTTCCTTGTATGAACAG
>CAYYUL010000071.1:0-3134 GCA_964474915.1 uncultured Candidatus Saccharibacteria bacterium
CTGGATTCACGGGAACCGGCTTTGCCCATCCAAAGATAATGCCACCTCCAGACACTTTAGAAAGTATGGCAAGCATAAAAGGAAGGAATACAGACCCCACGGGGTCAATATGAGGAATGGGGTTTAAGGTGAGGCGCCCCGCATTCTTTGCAGTGGGGTCTCCCAAGGCATGTGCCACCACTCCATGAGAAACCTCGTGGATGACTACGGAAAATATGAGGATTCCAATCAAAAAAATGACTTCCATGCGCTCTCCAGCATATCAGATCTTGAAGTTCAAAGCAACTTCTGCTACACTCAAATCTATATGATGATCAAGCTTTGCTTATGACAAAGACGTGCGCCCTGTGCGGCAAACAAAAGAATATGGCCTGGCGGTTGGTAAAACTCAGAGGGAAATACAACCCCACGGTCAAGCACGCCCAGAAGCCCAATCTTCAATGGCTCAGATTGAAATCTGGAGAACGGGTGTATGCCTGCACCAAATGCATCAAAGCCCGGGGAAAGCGTTCCGCTTCCCAGCTTGCATAACAAGTAGAGCGTAATTCTCAATTAGGATTCCTAGACTCATCTCGGGGTGTAGTATAACAGTAGTACGCAAGGCTGGGGGTCTTGCAGCGGGAGGGCAGCACTCCCCACCCCGACATATGAAACTGAGGGCTTCTTGACGCCCCCCCCTTGCTTTTTTCCGGGGATGGTGTATACTGTCTTGTGTAAGTTTCTTGTTTCGTTTCCCTTGCATCCAGTTCTACGTTGAGTAGTTTCTTGCATGTAAGCCGGAAAAACAGAAGTAGGTCGGCTTACTCATAATCAATTATTCAAAGTACATCGCATGGCAAAGAAATTGTATGTCGGCGGATTGTCCTACAGCACCCAGGAAGACACCTTGAGAGACGAGTTCTCCAAGGCCGGAACCGTGGATACTGCGACAATCATCATCGACAAGATGTCCGGCCGCTCAAAGGGATTCGGTTTCGTGGAAATGTCCACGGACGAGGAAGCCCAGAAAGCGATCGAGATGTTCAACGGCAAGGAACTTGACGGAAGAACACTCACCGTGAACGAAGCCCGCCCCATGGAGCCCAGAGCTCCCAGACAAGGAGGCGGAGGTTTCGGAGGCGGGAGAGGATTTGGTGGCGGAAGAGACCGTTTTGGCGGAAACCGCTACTAATCATTATACAACAATCCCCTTGAGTGGGGATTTTGTATTTTCTTCGCTCTATTGACGACCTCGCATGGGATGATAAAATGATAGCAGCCCTGTACTTCTTTCTTTCCGGAGATTTTCTACAAACCTTTATCAGGGAACCGAAATAGTACTGAGCTTTGGCAACGTACATAGGTACCCACCTGGATTCTTAGAAATCAATCTCTGGAAAGCAAGGAGCGCGGGGCTTTTTGATTGAAAAAGAAAAAGGGCTGCGCAGACTATAGGCAACGCAGCCCCTTGGAACCCGATCCTTTTACTGGTGGTTATTCTCCTGGCGCCACTCTGCCATTTCTTCTTGGTGCCACTTCCGAGCTTCTCGCTGGAAGCAGACGTCCAGGATGATTTCTGTCAGAATGGCGACCAGGATGAGAATCTCCAGCAGTATCATTCAGATATCGACAACGGAAATTTCAAGCATACAAGCGAGTAATCTCTCGGCCCTCTTCTTCACCCCCTTCGGGTTGGATTTTTGAACCAGTATCGCCGAGAGTGTTCCGGGGAAACCCTTTACATGCTCATGGATCTGTTCGCCCCCTCCTGCAAGGAGGGGGCTCTCACCTCCTTTCTTTAAATAGCTGTGGTCTTTATACCAAAACTCAAAGTTTTTATCAAGAACAGAGAGCTCATCAGAACATAATATCCTCTTCCGCCCTCTTGTAGTCGTGGATCTCTTCAGGGGCGAACCAGAACTGGATCTCGTGTTCTGCCTCTTCAGGGGTTTCCGAGGCGTGCACGATATTGTGGATCGCCCGCTTGTCCCGGTTCGCTGCGGTGGCGGCATCCACAGAAAAGTCTCCTCTGATGGTTCCCATTTCAGAAAGCGAAGGCATGGTGTTTCCCGCGATCTTTCTCACCATATCTACCGCATGCACGCCTTTCACGACCATCTTCACCAAAGGGCCTGACGTCATGTAATCCAAGAGCCAGGCGCGAACCATGGTGCCGATTTCTTTTGCGTCATCCGTTCCCAGCTCTTTCTTGACGTCCCAGTCGTACTGCTTGTAGTTGGCTAAGGTCTTTTCCCCTATTCTCGTGATCCATTGATCCGACTTGGGATAGTGGTCATGCATCTGGTCTTTGGTCGCAGAGAACATTTCCAAAGCGATGATCTTCAGCCCTCTGCGCTCAAAACGGGAAACGATCTCCCCGACCAGGCCGCGCTTCACTCCGTCTGGCTTCACGATGACTACGGTTCTCTCTTCTTTTGGATGCATACATTAATAAACAAGTTTGTTTTTTGCTAAAAATAAAGGGTAAATATGATATCTCCTTCCTGATCCGTCCTATGTACTTCAATACCATATTGCTCCAATATTGCAATGGTTTGGGGGGTTGGATGCCCGTAAGAGTTATCCTTTCCTGAGGAAATTGCCGCTGCCTGCGCCCGCACCGCTCCGATGAACAAGGGCGAGCTCGAGTATTTGCTTCCGTGATGAGCAACCTTGAGAATATCTGACTGGATCTTCCTTCCTTCTTGCAAGATCTTTTCTTCCACGGCTCTTGAAATATCCGCGGTGAAGAGAGCGGATGTCCCATGGAACACAAGCCTGCTTACCATCCCCGTATCATTGCTCTTCTCCACGAATTTTCCTCGGACATCCTCTGTCGGATGAAGCACGTCGAGAAACTGGGACTCTTTCCCCCACTGAATCCGTTGGTCAGCTTTTGCAATAACTATCCGGCTCCCCTTCTCCTGCTCTTTGTTGAGGGTCTTCTTCCATGCTTCAAACTCTCTGGTCTTTCGCTCTACTCCCGTCCACAGGATTATTCCTGCGTCATAGTATCGCAAGAGCGCGCTGAGCCCTGCCATGTGATCACGCTCGGGATGGGTAAGGATGACCAGGTCAATATGCTTTTCCCATGGAAGAAGGGCCTCTGATAGTTTCCCTCGAATGGCTTCTGTTGGTCCTCCGTCAATGAGAAT
>CAYYUL010000072.1:0-3133 GCA_964474915.1 uncultured Candidatus Saccharibacteria bacterium
CGCTGCAAAGATACATCCCCCTGAAAGGAACCACCGATTGGAATACGGCTGAAGAATGGCTGCGGAGAGCGCTAGGATCCAAAAAGCGCATCTCCCGCATGGAAGCATACGATATCTCCAACATTCAGGGAAAGGAAGCCACGGGCTCCATGGTGGTATTCGTTGAAGGAAAGCCGGCAAAACAATTCTATAGAAAATTCAAGATACGAATCGCGGGAAAACCTGATGATTTTGCAATGATGAGAGAGCTTGTGAGCAGAAGAGTATCCCACAAGGAGTGGCGGTTCCCGGAGCTCATGCTCATTGACGGGGGAAAAGGACAGCTTTCTGCAGCATTAACCGCATTGGAGACCCGGAGCATCCCTTCATTAAAAATGGTGGCGCTGGCAAAAAGAAACAACGAGCTTTTCGTGGAAGGCCTGAAGGAGCCTCTCTTCCTCAACAACATGCCCTCGGGCGTTTCCCATGTGCTTTTGCGCATTCGGGACGAGGCGCACCGGTTCGCAATCACCTACCACAGGAAGCTCTTGCGCGTTACAATCCTGAGTCCGCCGAAGGATTGACATTGTACATTTTACAAAGTAAGATATCCGTATGCTGTATTCAGCAATGTTCCAGATATTGGGAGGCATAACTGCCCTCTGGTTGGCAACAACATTCGTTCACGGGGTATACTTTACGGGATCTTTGCAGACCTTTCTCATCGCAGGAGCTACGCTGGGATTCTTCAATGCGGTGCTGAAACCCATACTGAATCTCCTCACCCTTCCCTTGAAGCTCCTCACGCTCGGGCTGTTCTCGTTCGTGGTGCAGGGAACCCTCGTATTCCTGCTCGACATCCTGTTCCCGGAACTCGTCATTTCAGGGCTCATCCCGCTCTTGTGGACCACGGCCATCGTCTGGATAGTCGCAAGTTTTCTCTCGGTCGCAAAACAATGAAAGCGTTCCTCCCTTTCGCACAAATCATTATCGCAAGCCTCTTGATCCTTCTCGTACTCTTGCAGCAGAGAGGCACCGCCCTAGGATCTCTCTTTGGATCAGAAGGTGGATCGTATGCGACGAGGCGCGGAATCCAAAAACACCTCCTTACAGCTACCATAGGAATAGGAATTTTATTTATCGTATTGTCTCTTTTGCACTTCGTCCTCTAACGCCTCATGCGTAATCGTTTTCCATCGTTGTATCAATGGAAGGAGCTCTTTGCTCGCCTGTCTAGGAGAGAGACAGCTCTCCTGTGCTTGTTTTTGATTGCGCTCTTTGCATCCTTCGGATATCTTCTGCGCACGTTTGCCATGGAACACACGGTAGCCATCCCTTCCTACGGAGGAAATCTCACGGAGGGCGTCGTGGGGTCTCCCCGATTCCTCAACCCTCTGTATGCTGCCACCCAGGATGCGGACCGCGACCTTACTGAAGTAATCTATTCGGGGCTCCTTTCTTACGACGAAAAGGGGAATCTCGTTCCGGATCTCGCTCAGACCTATGAGGTAACCCAGGACGGAAAGAATATTGAGGTAAGCTTAAAGGACAAGGTGAAGTGGCATGACGGTGCTCCTTTTACCGCTGACGACGTCCTGTTTACCGTCCGCACCATCCAGGATCCTTCCGCCAAAAGCCCGTTGAGACCCAATTGGATCGGGGTATCTGTGGAAAAGATTTCAGATCTCAGGGTGCGATTTACCCTCAAGGAGCCCTACGGGGCATTCTTGGAGCGCCTCACCCTCAACATCATCCCATCGCACATCTGGAAAGAGGTTCTCGCAGAAAACTTTGCGTTTTCTGATTTGAACCTAAAACCCGTGGGCACAGGGCCTTTTAAGGTGACCAAGGTGGCGAAAGAAAGATCTGGCGCAATAAGCGCGGTGTATCTGCGTTCGTTCCACGACTATTACGGGAAGCGTCCGTATCTTTCCTCTATTGCATTCAAGTTCTTCCTTTCAGAAGACGCGCTTTTGAGGGCAGCCGCGCAGGGAAGCATTGAAAGCTTTTCTCTTTCCAATCCGGAATCTCTCGGAAAATTCCAGATCGGAAAAACCGTTCATGCGTTCACCCTGCCCCGCTATTTTGCTCTTTTCTTCAATTTGGACGCCCCTGGGGATACGATCAAAAAAGACAGCATCAGAAAAGCGCTTCTTCTCGGAGCCGACAGGGAGCGTCTTGTGAAGGAAGCCTTTCCAGGGCATGGAACTGCGGTTACTTCCCTGCTTCCTTCGTCCGTCTTTGGAATTGAGCCTGATATCAGCATTGGATACGACAAGGAAAAAGCTCATTCTCTCCTTCTGCAATCCGGCTATGAGCTCCAAGGAGGAACATTGGTCAAAAAAGGAGGGGACGGGGAAAAATCCTTCAAATCCGATCTGAGAAAAGGGAGCCAGGGAAGCGAGGTGCGACTGTTGCAGGAATGCCTTGCGAAAGATCCGTCTTTGTATCCTGACGGAACCACATCAGGAGTCTACGGCCCCGCCACCGAGCAAGCGGTAATCAAGTTCCAAGAGAAATATGCCGAAGAAATCCTCGCGCCTTCCCAACTTACCAAGGGAAACGGGACGGTAAAAGCGGCAACGAGGGCGAAGCTCAACGAGGTATGCTTCCCCAAGACTTCGCAAGAGCCTTTCAGCATTACCCTAACTACCGTAGAGCAACCGCAGATGCTCAAAGTAGCAGAATCTCTCAGGGCGCAGTGGAAAGAATTAGGCATCCAGACGAAGGTGCAAGGCGTCCCCTCTTCCCAAATCGAACGGGATGTGATAAAGTCAAGAAACTATGAAGTTCTCCTGTTCGGGGAAATCCTAAGCATCATCCCGGACCCCTATCCTTTCTGGCACTCTTCCCAGAAGCGGGATCCCGGATTAAACCTTTCTGCCTACGAAAATAAAACAGCCGACAAGCTTCTGGAAAGCGCGAGAAGGGAATTGGACAAAGAAAAGCGAAAAATCTCCTACCAGAAACTCCAAGGAATTTTAGCTCAGGACATCCCGGCCATTCCTCTCTACGATCTTGATTTCATCTACGTAACCCCCAAGACCCTTCAAGGCATTGCCCCCCACATGATCGCAGACCCTTCCCAAAGGTTCAGCAGTATTGAATACTGGTACAAGAACACGAAACGCCAGTGGAGCTTTTAAATCATTGT
>CAYYUL010000073.1:0-3129 GCA_964474915.1 uncultured Candidatus Saccharibacteria bacterium
TCCCGCCGAGGCGCGCAGCGCCGAGGCGGAAAACGGGGCTTGTACTACTATGCTGCGGCGGTAGGATTCGAACCTACGACCAAGTGCTTAACAGGCACCTGCTCCCCTGGGCGAATTTTTATTGAGTAAACCTTACTGCTCCGGCGGTAGGATTCGAACCTACGACCAAGTGCTTAACAGGCACCTGCGCTACCGCTGCGCTACGCCGGAGCAGTAAGGTCTAATTATCGTACTCGCCCGCCCGAAGTGAATACTTTCACTTCTGGCCCGCTGCGCTACGCCGGAATGCTTTGTTACTATATCAAAGAACTAGTATCCTTTCAACTTCTTCAACGAGCGATGCTCCCTGATCTTTTCTAATGCCTTAGCTTCAATCTGACGAATACGCTCTCTCGTTACCCCAAACTCGTTTCCCACTTCTTCTAAGGTATGGGTAATACCGTCGTCAAACCCAAAACGCATGGCCAATATCTTCTGTTCCCTTGGGGTAAGATCCATGAGAATCTCTTTCAAGCGCTCTCGTAAGAGATTGCGCGCAGCTTCCACAGAAGGAGGAGGAACTTTCTCGTCTTCCACAAACTCTGCCAGCACGCTGTCTTCGTCGTCTTCCCCTACCGGAGTTTCAAGAGACACGGTTTCCTGGGAGATCCTCTGTATTTGATGCACCTTTGAAACTTCCAAACCCATTTCAGCTGCAATCTCCTCTGCCAAGGGCTCCCGGCCTAGATCCTGGAGCAAGCGCCTTCTCACCTGGGTGTATTTGGAAATGGTTTCTATCATATGCACGGGAATACGTATGGTCCGTGCCTGGTCTGCCAGAGCCCGGGTAATGGCCTGCCTAATCCACCAGGTAGCATAGGTAGAAAACTTGTATCCTCTTCTCCAATCAAACTTCTCTACTGCGCGGAACAATCCAAGATTGCCTTCCTGGATAAGCTCTAGAAGAGTAAGATTGGGAGAACGCCCCACGTATTTCTTTGCTATGGAAACCACCAGACGGAGATTTGCCCGTGCCAGTGTTTTTTTTGCTTCCAGATCCCCCTTCTCAATCTTCTTGGCAAGCTCGCGCTCCTGCTCTGCGGTCACGAAGGATATCTTCCCTATTTCTTTCAGGTACATCTGCACGGGATCTAAAGGAGCGTCCTTCTCGATGCGCTCCTTTGCCTCGTCTTCCTTGCTTTTTTTCACTTCAAGGTAGTCCCTGGTCTCCTGCACTTCGACGCCCGACTCCTCCAGCCTCTGGTAGAGCTTCTCCAATCCCTGGATATCTTTCTGGATATCCGGGAACTGGTACATGATCTCTGAGTAGGTGACAAACCCCCTCAGTTTTCCTTTAGAAAGCAGCTCCTGGATGGCAGCCTCCTTGAACACCCCCTTGTTCCTTTTGGCAGGGCCTTTCTTCTTGGAAGACTTGCGCACCTTCTTCTCCACCTTCTTGAACGAAGGTCTTTTCCTCCCGGATCTCGGCTTTTTGACTGGTTTTGATTTTGCTTTTTTCTTCATATTACCGTAGAGATCTGCTCACCTCTTCGAACTCTTTCATAAGGTCGTCCAATCTCTTCCCGTCCTTCTCTTGTTCCGCCTTCCGTATCGCAGCACTCAGCATATCTAATTTCTTGCGTACGTCAATGAGCTCCAGTTCCAGCAGGCACGACCTGAACTCAAGCTGGGGCTCCCCAACCTCCTCTTCCACTTCAGATTTCATGGCAAGATATTTCAAAAGATCCATGGTTTCTTTGGGGAATACCGATTCCAGCTTTGCAATATCCAAAGAAGAAATCTTGAGCATGCCTGCCAGCACCTCCTGCAGGTTCACGGGAAGAGAAACAATGCTTTCCTGGGTGATTTCTGAAAGAAGCTCCGGATTGCGGAACAAAAGCAAAAGCACGCGCTCCTCCAAAAGCTCTTTTCTTGTTTTCTGCGCAGGAGTATTCGCCGCAGCCTCTTCTCTGCTGTGCTCCACGCGCAGCTTTGCCATCTCTTGGCGGATGGAGTGCTCTGGAACGTCCAGGTCTCGCGACAAACGCTGCACCCAGTGAGACTGCTCTATGGTGTTGGGAATCCTCTTGATGACAGGGAGCAATTCCTGGGAGATCCTGCGCTTTTGTTCCGGAAGCTCTTTGTTGAACTTGGCAAAAGCCGAAGCGAAGTAGAAATCAAGTATGGAGCCCGCCTTCTTGCAGAGCTCTTCCCATTGGGAAGGGTTTTCAGAAGCCACGTCCGCAGGATCCTTGCCCTGGGGCATCACCACCACCTTGATGCTGAACCCTGACTCTATGGCAAGCTCAATGCCGCGCCTGGTCGCATGGTCACCCGCGCTGTCCATGTCCAAAGCCAGGGAGATGTGCTCTGGGTAGCGCTGGATGACTTTCAGCTGCAAGCGAGTGAGAGCGGTGCCGAAGGAGGCCGCGACGTTCTCAAACCCAGCCTGAGACACCATGATGACATCCATATATCCCTCAACCAGCACGCAGGAATCCGCTTTGCGAATCTCGATCTTTGCCTTATCCAACCCGTACAAAACCTTGCTCTTGTCATACAAAACAGTATTGGGAGTGTTGATGTATTTGGAGAGATCCTCCTTCTCCTTTTCTCCGAATATCCTTCCCCCGAACCCTATGACCCGGGAGTTCAAGTCGAACACGGGAAACATAATGCGGGACCTGAACCGGTCGATGTTCTGATTACTGCTCTGGGCTACAAGCCCTGCCCTTGCAATCTCTCCCGCGTGGTATCCCCTGGACACCAGGAAATCAATGAGCGAAGTCCCGTTGCCGGGAGCGTACCCTATGCGCCACTTCTTCATGCTTTCTTCTTTCATTCCCCTCTGCAGAAGGTATTCCTTCGCTTCCTTCCCCTTCTGGGAAGAGGCCAGCTGCGCCTCAAAGAACTGGGCGGCAAGCTCTGAAAGCTCCTGCAAGCGGTTTCTTTCGGTGGAAGTTCTTCCCAATGATCCTTCATAGCGCGTGAGCTCCACTCCTGCTTTCTGGGCTAAGAGCTTTAACGCCTCTCCGAACTCCATGCCTTCTATTTCCATGACAAACTTGAACATATCCCCTCCTTTGGAGCATCCCCCGAAACAGTGCCAGGACTGACGTGAAAAAAAAAAAAAAAAAGAGGGAGTTTTCT
>CAYYUL010000074.1:0-3048 GCA_964474915.1 uncultured Candidatus Saccharibacteria bacterium
AAACTCCTCACTCGCCGGCTCGTTACAGCTCTTCAAAGCACACCACGGAGAGAAGGGACAATCTGAGCTGGCAGACGAGCGCAAACGCTGGAGGAACTCCAAAGCAGGAAAATGGAACGGGATTCATTCCGGTCGCAGTAAATTCTTCGGCTGGCGGAGGAGGATCTCCAACGCTCTCTCAGCCGATAACCTATCCCGCGCTTCTCATTACGGAAGTGCAAACCGCAGGACAATCATCTCAAACAGACGAATTTGTGGAGCTCTATAATCCCACAAGCCAAGCAGTAGATATGACGGATTGGTATCTGCAAAAGAAAACTCAATCTGCTTCAAGTTTTTCCACGTTCGCCTCAAAAACCTTATTTGCCGGAAAACAAATCCCTTCGTATGGATATATTCTTATCGCGCGTGAAGGATCGACCTTCGCGAATAATGCGGATATATCCACTTCCTCTTCTCTCGCAGACAACAATACGCTTGCCCTAAAAAATCCCGACGGGGGAATTTCAGATAAAGTAGGGTGGGGAGATGTACAAGATTCAGAAACTACTCCCGTTTCCAATGCGCCCGCGGGAAGTTCGTTAATGAGAGTATATAGCGCTACAACGCAATTATATCAAGACACCAATAACAACTCTGCTGATTTTATCGTCTCTGCGACTCCTACTCCTAAACTTGTAAATACGATTGCGCAACAGCAAAACTCTCAACTATCCCAAAATTCAAATTCTTCTTCTGAAACAGGATCTCCAACCGTAAACTTCACCGCTCTGCCAAAAACCCTTAACACCACCTTATTCTCGCTGTCATGGCAAACACCGTACACCAACATTGACCACTTCTCGCTCACCTACAGCGTTACCCCGAGCACTGATGGCATATTGCTGAAGTATAAACGCGATGGAGCCTGGATTGGATGGAATCAAGGCACAAACAACACAATCTCTATTTCCTCAGGCACGGAAAGCGTCTCCATTACAGCGCAAGACGGACTACACTATATTTTTACCATTACCGCAACCGACGCCGCAGGAAACAAAGGCAATCCCGATACGGCGACTTCTCAAATCTCCCTTTCGAAAAGCGTAGTCATCAACGAAATTGCGTGGATGGGAACTACTGCCGCTAATTTTAACGACGAATGGATAGAACTTCTCAACACCACCACTGCCACAAACATTGATCTTGTAGGCTGGCGACTGGCAGCGGACGACGGCAGTCCGAATATTACTTTTGAATCCGGCGTTATCGCTCCCCAAGGATACTTTCTTTTGGAACGTACTGATGACGCAACCATTTCTGATATTGTAGCCAATTGGAAGGGCTCGTTTGGGCAGGGCGGTTTGAATAATGCGGGAGAAGTGCTAACCCTGTATAATGCCGAGGGCACAATCATAGATCGGGTGGATGCATCTCAGGCATGGTCCGCAGGAAACAATGAAAGAAAACAATCCATGGAAAGGATAGACCCGAGTAAGAGTGCTATTTCTTCAAACTGGGCAAACAACAATCTTATTTCCCACAACGGGAAAGCCGCGGATACGATGACATCCATAAACGGCACGCCTAAACAGCAGAACAGCGTGTCAAAAACTGAAACAGAAATAACCGATATTCGTCTTAGCGAGTTCGACAGCATCACGCTTACCTTTCTTGGAAATCCCTATACCAGCAACGCAGGTTTCATAGTGCCCCAGGGGAAAACGCTCACCATAGAACCCGGGGTAATACTCCGCATCGCCCAGCAAACTTCTTCTATTACTATAAACGGTACCTTAAAAGCATTGGGAACGGTTGAAAAGAATATTGCCCTCACCAGCTCGCTTTCGGGATCTCAATGGTGTGGACTTACCTTTACCTCAACCAGCGTAAACTCGGAGCTGGATTACATTACGGTAGAAAAAGCGACTGGGTGCGGAGATCAAAGCGTTGGGCGAAGCATTATGGTAGATAACACTTCCATAACATTGAAACACGCGACGCTCACAAGCGGCGACTCAAGAAGAAGGATATACCTCAAAAACTCAAATTCGCTTATTGACTCAACCACCATATCTGGCGCAAACCAATCAAATAACCCTGAAGCTGCTGGCATTCTCATTGAGGGAACTGGAAATCCCACAATTACCAATTCCACATTTTCCAATAACACCATCGGCATTTGGCACAAAAGCCCTACGGCAAATCCAACAATCTCAAACAACACATTCACTGGCAATACCTATCCCATAAAGCTTTCGAGCGCTCCTGCAATACTTTCTGGAAACAGCACTTCAGGCAATACCTATAATGGAGTACTTCTTGAGGGAGCCGCAATATCAGACTTCACGCTAGAGAAAGACGCAATTCCCTATCTTATAGAGGATTTCACGGTACAATCCGGCAAAACTCTTACCGTAAAACCCGGGGCAATTATAAAGTTTGCGAATATTTCCGGAACAAACCCTCGGCTTACTGTACAGGGCACGCTTTTGTCGCAAGGAACCCAAGCAAATCCTATAACGTTTACTGCTCTGGGAGATAATGATATTGGCGGGACTACGGCTTCTTCAAACTCAAATCAAAGCTGGCAACGTATTGCATTTACTTCTGGAAGCAACGGCACATTTGAATACACTACCATGAAAAAAGGTGGCCTGCTCTTGGACACAGAGGGTATGCTTGACGTGAATAGCGGCACTCTCACTATTAGAAACTCTATCCTCCAGCAATCAGGAAGACAGGGCATCTATTCATCTTCTGGGACTATCACAATGCAAGATACAACTATTGAAGTTCCGAAAAACAGCTATGCGTTCCGCATTCTAACTGGAAATTGCCCAACTCTCACCAATGTGAGCATTACGGGCCCAGGCCAAGCGCTCGCCCCGAATTCCGTTGCGTGTTCTCTCTAAAAGTGCGGATGGGAGGACTTGAACCTCCAAGGGTTTCCCCACATGGTTCTAAGCCATGCGCCTTTACCAATTTGGCTACACCCGCATATCTTTATATGGTTGCTTACCCTGGGTAAGCAACCAAATGAATTATGTGTAGATTCTGTGGGTTCCG
>CAYYUL010000075.1:0-2879 GCA_964474915.1 uncultured Candidatus Saccharibacteria bacterium
ATACTTGTGTTATTCTATCATAGCATATACATCGAGGGCATTTAGCTCAGCGGCAGAGCGCTGCATTCACATTGCAGAGGCCACAGGTTCGATCCCTGTAATGCCCACCAAATAGGCAAGCGATGCCAGTCCTCTTCCGTAAGAAGAGGCTTTTTCTTTTGCGGTATGATATAATCAAAAAACCCATGTTTTTGCTTGACTACGTCATTTGGCATTTCTTCCAGGCTCCAAGGGATATTTTTAAGGCGTCAAAGCAGGTTTTTTCTTATAGCTTTACGTATTTCTCCACAGCCGTGCTTTTGAAGACCCTGTTTTCTCCGTGGAGGCGTTCTGCATGGAGCTACCCGAAAGCGTTTGACATCGGAAACTTCTTGGAGACTTTTCTCTCCAATATCATCTCCCGTGTTCTGGGGGCTATCGTGAGAATCGGCATGATCTTGTTTGGCGTAGCCGGGGAGTTCTGTGTGTTTTTGATGGTGATCGGAGTCTTCGCTTTATGGCTTCTTTTTCCGTTTCTCATCATTGCGGGATTTGTCTATGGCTTCGTCCTTCTTTTTTAAAGCAACCCGTCCTTCGTTCAATCACGCGCTTTGTGCGGAAACATGGGTTCTCCATCCCTTGTGCAGAAAGCTAAAGCCCGTATTGCTCTGGCTTTGTTTCTTTTTGCTGTTTCTTTTTCTCATAGGGTTTCTCGGAGAAACTTTTGAAAAGCGTACGCTCCAAGTAATCCTGGGAGGAATATTTCTTTCGTTCTCTACTGCGGGAACCATATTCCTTTTGGAATCTTTCATAGAATACTTGAAAGGGAAGAGGTTTACAGAAGAGAGCAATCTCGCAGGCCTTCTCTCTTATGAGGCATACAAGGCGGCGGTGCTTGCTGAGCGTCTGGCAAAGAGGAAGAAGCTTTTGCATTCAAGCTCAGCAATGCTTTTTCTTGGCCTCTTGAATGCTTATCCAGAGCTTCGTTTCGTGCTCATGAGGGCATTGATCGATCCTTCAAGCATTCTGGATGCTCTTGAAAAGAATGCTGACATGCAAGACGATTTTCTCCAGACGTTGCAGGCAGCCCTGCAAGGCGCGCACAAGAGGGGGAAAGAGTTCGCAACGAAAGCGGATCTCCTTGTCGCATGCTTTGCGCAGAACGCTTTGCTTTCTGGCATGCTTTCCAGAATGAGTCTTGGGATCAAGGATATTTCGCACCTCGCGCTGTGGCAGGAGAACATAGAAGAAGAGATGAGAAACCACGGAAAGTTCTGGCTTCCCCAGAATTTGAGGAAGAGGGGAACCTTGGCGAGGTCATGGTCGGCTGGATACACGGTGACTCTTGATAAGTTCGGCGTAGACCTCGGAGAGGTTGCGCGTACGATCGGATTTTCCCGCGCAGTGGGCCACGCAAAAGAACAGCTTGCGATTCACCGAGTGCTTTCAAGGACCCACCTCAACAACGTATTGCTGATGATCGAGCCGCCCTCCGCACGAAGAAGCATTATCATGGATCTTGCGTCTCGCGTGGTGACCGGGGAAGTGGCGCCAGAGCTTGCCTACAAGAGAGTGGTAGAGCTGAACCTTGTCGGCTTATCTTCAGCGCTCCAAGGCAAAGAGGAGTTTGAACTTGTATTAGATACCATCTGCAGGGAAGCTGCAGCTGCGGGAGACACTATTCTGTTTTTGGACGAGTTCCATAATTTCGTGGGGAGGGATGCCGCTGCGCGAGCGGGCGCCATCGACGTGACAGGAATCCTTTCTCCATACCTTGCTTCTTCCAGATTCCAGATGATAGCATCTACCACCTATGGCGGCCTTCATCAGTATATTGAGCAGAATTCTTCGCTCCTTTCCCTTTTTGAAAAGGTGGAGGTTGGGGAACTATCTGAAGAAGACTCTTTGAAGGTGCTTGAAATGGCGCTTCCCATGCTGGAGAAGAAATCAAAGAGATTCATTTCGTACCCTGCCTTGCGGGATGCGGTATCCCTCTCTGTAAAATATATCCAGGGGGTTCCGCTTCCGGAAAAAGCCCTGCGCCTACTCGATGAGGCGATGGCATATCTTTCCCAGACCAAGGAGAGAATATTGCTTCCAGGGCACATCGCAAAGGTTCTGCGGGAGAAGACGCAGATTCCCATAGGGGATCTGGAATCCGGAGAGAAACAGAAGCTGCTCAACCTGGAAGATCTTCTCCACAAGAGGATCATTGACCAGGAAGAGGCGATCGCTGAAGTGTCTTCCGCCTTGCGCCGCGCAAGGACAGAGATTGGATCCCGCAAAGGGCCCATGGGGAGTTTTTTGTTCCTGGGGCCTACGGGAGTAGGGAAGACGGAAACCGCAAAAGCGCTTGCTGCCCTGTATTTTGGATCAGAATCTGGCATGGTGCGATTAGATATGTCGGAGTTCCAGAACTTAAAAGACATCGACCGGCTTCTGGGGACGGTACAGGAAGACGGCTTGCTCTGCACTCCTGTTCGGGAGAACCCGTTCTCTTTGGTGCTTTTGGATGAGTTTGAGAAAGGGCATCCCAATATCTTGAATCTGTTTTTGCAGATTCTTGACGACGGCCATGTGACAGACGGATCCGGAAGAAAAGTGAGTTTTCAGTATGCAATCATCATTGCAACCTCGAACGCAGGGTACCAGCTCATCTTGGATGCGATCAAAGAAAAGAAAGACTCTGCGCAGCGGAAACGCGAGATGATTACGAGCTTCTTCCAGGACGGGACATTCCGCCCGGGACTCATCAACAGGTTTGACGCGGTAGTCTTGTTCAAGCCATTAGAGCGAGAGCACCTGATTGCCATTGCGGAACTCATGCTTTCCCAGGTGAGGGAAAACCTGGAAGCCAAAGGCATTGAGCTTGTGATTACAGATGACTTGACGACAGCTGT
>CAYYUL010000076.1:0-2873 GCA_964474915.1 uncultured Candidatus Saccharibacteria bacterium
AACTCTTCAAGACCCATAAAGAAAAAGGTGGATTTCGCGGAGCGATCATCTGGGCTTCCGTGCTGAGCGTCGGCTTTTCTGCGCTTTTCTCTTTTATCGTGGTAGGGGTTTCGGGAGCCCGCACGTCAGAGGACGCACTCACTGGGCTCGTGCCGTATCTGGGAGGATCTGTCGTTGCGATCGGAGCCCTATTCGGACTGATCGCCATAGGAGATTCCTTTTTAATCTTTGGGAACTATCTGAAGAACTCCCTGAGAAAGGATTACAGGATTCCGGCTCCCGCCTCTTTTCTCTTGGCGACAGGTCTGCCCATTCTCCTGTTCCTCTTGGGGGTGAGGGAACTTATACAGGTGATCTCTGTCATGGGGGTGTTTATAGGAACCGTTGAAGGAGTCGCTATTCTTTGCATGTTCTGGCAGGCGAAAAAGAAGGGAGATAGAAATCCGGAGTTCTCTCTTTCTATTCCATTCCTGCTGGTGATATTTCTGGGGCTCGCACTTTTATTAGGGGCAGTAGGAGGACTTATTTTTTCCTAGTGGAGAAAATTGACACAGCGTCCTAGTTTGTCATACTCAGGATAGCTGGCTCCAAAAGGGTCCCGGGGTTCCTTCAAGAATACCGCTTGCCACCACTGAGGATTGCCCCATCATCTATATGGTGGGTAGGAATACTTTCAAGACTCTCTTTCAAGTTCAAGGGAGTTGCGAAATTGTATTTCCCTTAGGAGGAACAAGCAAGCTCCGTCATTTGGAGGCGCCCAATCAGCCCATGCGCATCATCCACGGGCGTCTCATTGGGTATCTGCGAGATCTTCCAATCCGATTTCTCCATGCTACCGCATGCAGACCGGGCAACTCCCCTTTAAAGAATGCGGAACGGCATAGGAAGAGCAGATTCTTTTTTCTGCTCGACCTCAAAGACGCCTATCGTGCTGTTCAGGCTGAACGGCTCGTACAGGTTCTTTGTGGAGCAGATGAGAGGATCGCTGACCCAGAAGAGGTTAGAGTATTCCTGGAACAGTATTGCATGTCCCAACTCGGAGGACTTGCAATGGGAGCCCCTGCTTCCCCGGATCTTTTCAACTTGTACTGCGCCGTACTGCTCGATCAAGAGTTGGGCGAATTCTCAGCGCAGCGCAAGGTTACGTACACGCGATATTTGGATGACCTTACCTTTTCCGCAGACGCTCCTTTTAGTAGAGAGGCGCGAAAGCGGATCAGAGCCGTCATTCAAGGGGCCGGGTTTCAGGTAAACCATGCGAAAGCAGAATTGAAAGATCTGAGCAAAGGCTCAGTCTTCATTAACGGAGTGGGGCTGAGTCTGGGCGGAAGGATCTTCGTGCCAAGGTTTTACACTCATTATCTGCAAGGGTTGCTCCATCAGGTTCTTAAAGGAGAGGTATGGTTGCGCCCGAAGGTTGATGGATCCATGGGAGTGTTTCTCGGGCTGACAAATCGCAGAGCGCCAAATAAGACAGAGAAAAGGGTTTTGCGCCTCTATCAAAAAGTGCGTCGTCAAGGTCGTTCCGCAAGGCGGACTCATGCGCCGATTGCTTCTTAGCTTGGCGCTTTTCTTTTTCGACTTTTTGCTTTACCATAAGAGTAGCTGGCCTCATCAAAGGAAGGGTACCCTTCCTAATGGGCTCTCTATCCTGGAGATCTTTGTCATTGCCACCACTGAGGATGTATCCCATTGTTCATGCGGTGGGAAGGGCTGCTGTCTGGAAAGACATTGCATTCCCAAAGAGTTGTCGCTCCTTTTTCTTTTCGTGTCCGTGAACCGCACGGCTTCGGCGGCGGAGCGACCTCAGCTGGCCAGCGCTTCTGCCCGAAAAGCAGAAGATGGCAATGACAACGATTCTATTTAGGATAGGGAGCCCGAGCTGAGCACTTTCTTCTTTCCTTTTAAAGACACCATCAGGTGTCTTTTTCTTGGGGGCAGAATATGAGGTATAGTAGAAACCATGGAAGAAAACATAGGCGCACATCTCTTCGTATCGGGAAAGGTGCAGGGAGTGTTTTTCAGAAAGCACGCGCAGCAAAAGGCACAAGAGCTTTCGCTTGCAGGGTGGGCGCATAATCTTGTTGACGGCAGGGTGGAGATTCTTGTGGAAGGAGAGAACAAGAATGTCCAGCGATTCATTCTCTGGGCCAAAGAGGGTTTTCCCTTTGCAAAGGTGGACGATGTACAAATTGAAATGGAGCCATACAAGGGAGAGGCGCAGGGTTTTGAAGTGCGGGAGTTTGGATTCTGAAACGATATGTGGTAAAGGGAAGACAGCCAGTTCTTTTCAGAAGGGAGACAGACGATGCCTTTAGACATGATTCTAACGTTCATGGTTATGGCGGGATCCGCATGCTATCTCGCAGGAGGGATACCTACGGGGTATCTTGTTGCGAAACTTGTACGCGGGAGAGATTTTGATATCCGTGATCATGGCAGCGGATCGGCTGGGGCCACGAACGTGGTACGGGTGCTGGGCGGCTGGAGATACGGGATTCCCGTGGCCTTGATTGATCTGGCAAGAGCCATTCTTCTCACTCTTCTTTACGGAAGGATGTTCTCAGGAGAAGAGAGCTCGTGGATTGTATTGTCGGCTGTCGTCGGTCTCATGCTGGGAAATATGTTTCCCGCATGGATTGGCGGAAAGGGAGGAAAGGGCATAAGCACGCTCGCAGGATGCCTCATCGTTCTCATGGCGGAGAAGTTTCTGGTTTTAGCCGTTATTTGGGCAGGGCTTCTTGTCTTTACCAGATACATGTCTCTCACGAACCTGACGTGCGCATTTCTTGCATACACCTTCTTTTTTTTGTCGCATGAACAATTTGCATTCCGAATCCTCGTCCTCTTCGTTTTCCTGGCGGTGGCGTATT
>CAYYUL010000077.1:0-2827 GCA_964474915.1 uncultured Candidatus Saccharibacteria bacterium
CAGCACATCTTTCGAATACGCCTTGCAGAGAGGCTGGCAGGAGCGGACTCATGGGTTTGGAGGTGCGAAACCTCTCCGGTGCACCTCCTTCTCAATGATCATCTAAAAGGGCGAATACGTCCTTTTCTATTATCAGGATTGAATTGACAAGATAGAATTTGTACCGTATCAAGACTTCAGTTACTTTCAGTTCAGAAGGAGAGAGCTTTGAGCGGTCGAGGTGGTTTCACGCTATCACGAGCAGTAGAACAGATTCTGGGACTGCAATTCTGTGAGGACTGGCATCCGAGACAAAGCGCTTTGCTCATTCTTCCGGGAGTCCAGGACTACCGGATTCCGCAAGGAGCAAAGTATTGGCCAAAAAAGGCAAGACATCTCTGGGTTGCCGGGACTCGCGGAAACCCTTTTTACGCAAGAGCTGAAGTGATCCAAATCGTTCTCGGAGTGCTGGAAAAAGTGGCGCTCCCCATGGCAGAGGAATATCTTGAGACCGGAGGATGGGCGAACAACACCGTAGATCAGATGCGATGGGCCACAGAGCTTCTGAAGAAGAACCCGCTCGTGAAGCACCTGATCATTTGCACGGCAGAATACCATGTGCCCCGGTGCACCCTAACCTTCCTTAGGACACTTTTGCTGTACGGAGATTACTCAACTGTTATTTCGGTACTTCCTTTGAGGAATGAGGAAGGGCCCTTTTCTGGAAGCAAGGAGTGGAAAGAAGAACTCACAAAGATCTCTTTGTACCAGAAAAAAGGAGACGTAGCGTCTTTCAGGGAGCTTACCGAATATCTTGCCTGGAGGTCCCATCAGTAGTCAGGCATCCAAGGCGGCAGCGATCATATCAAAGCCGCTTTTTCTTTGACGAACACTCTATTCTTTGTATGATGAAGGATTGTTATGGAATCTCTTTCTGTACTGCAAAAACGCCACCCCGTATTTACCTATAAAAGCTATTCATACCGCTTTGCAAAGAAAGATCTGCATATCTCTTTTCACTTTGTATTGGCTCCAGATATTCATTTTCGTCCTTCTTTGGTATTGAAAAACGTCCCCAAGGGAAACGGGGCAGAGGATGATATTCTCAACACTTTCGTGTTCCATGTGGGGATGATGGAGATTCCGAGCTACTGGAAAGCAGCTTGTAGCCCCCTCATTGTCATTGAGGCGGGCTCTCTCAATGCGCAACAGCTGGGCTGGTGGCGAGACATGATCCTGCAGGGGATGGGAGAGTTCTTCTTCAAGAACAAAATCGACTATACCAAGAAAGGGTTTCTTTCTCTGGCATCCAAGAGTTCTCTTGCCCACCGTCCCTTCAAAGGGAATCTGAAAGACCAGATCCTTTTTCCCTTGGGAGGAGGGAAGGATGCGATCGTGAGCTTGGAAGTGCTCAAAAAATCAAAGAAGAAACTGCTTCCTTTCGTATTGAATCCGTCTTCCGTGCACAAAAAAGTTCTTTTGCTGGCAGGATATAGAAACTTCATTTCTGCAGAACGGACGATCGACTCCAGGCTTCTTGACCTGAACAGAAAAGGATACCTGAACGGCCATACGCCGTTTTCCGCATATCTCGCGTTCCTCACTTCATTGGTTTCCCTATTGTGGAATACCAAGTACGTCATGGTCTCCAACGAACGGAGCTCCAACGAAGGGAATGCGCACTACAAAGGAAAAGTCATCAACCATCAGTATTCAAAGACCTTTGAGTTTGAGCGCAAGTTCCGCTCCTACTCCAAAAAATACCTTGCCTCTTCATTGGAATATGTGAGTTTTCTGAGGCCCCTCTACGAACTGCAGATCGCAAAGCTTTTTTCCAGATACCCCAAATACTTCAAAGCATTCCTGAGCTGCAACGAAGCCCAGAAGCGAAGCTCGACTTCCTTGAAATGGTGCGGGAAATGCGCCAAGTGCCTGTTCGTATGTATTGCGCTCCATCCTTTCCTCAAGGAGAAAAAGCTCGTCTCCATATTTAAAAAGAACCTGTTCCAGGACGCAATGCTTGTTTCTCTCTTGGAAGAACTTACGGGAATAAGAGAAGTAAAGCCCTTTGAATGCGTGGGAACGAGAAAAGAGACTTTGGCAGCTCTCTTTCTTTCCCTCCAGAAACAGCGGGGAAAGCTGCCCATTCTTTTGAAATATTTCAAGAATGTTATGTTGCCAGAGCACCCGGGCCTTGGCAGAGAAAGCGAGCACTTGCTGAGGAGCTGGGGCGCAGCACACTTCCTGCCGCGATATTTCAAAGGCATATTGAAAAAATCCTGCAATGTGCTATAACACACCCAGCATATACTGAGAAAGGAGCATATGTATGGCGCTGATTGTGGGCACACGGTATGAGATCGTTGCAGGGCCTTCCGATGCAGAACTCGCAGGCGCTGTTTCAAAACCGGTTCCGTTCCGAATAGCAGGTCTTTCGGGAGAATCCATTGAGGTTCTGTGCGTGAACATTCAAAGCTATGCTCAGAAACCGGGGCGTTCTAGCCATAAGAAGATCATTGGAATTATGTCTGCTGACGGAGAACAGTTTCCCTTTCAAGCCTCTTACAATACCAGCAATGGAATTGGCTGGATGCAAAGAAATCAATAAACATAAGGAGAGCACTCTGCCCTCCTTTTTTCTTGCACCAATAAAAAGAGCTGATGGTGAATCAGCTCTCTGCAGAGGGAGGAGTTTTTGCCCATCTTCCGCTTGTGATGTCCAGGAAGATCGCGAGAACGTACAGACCTCCCCCAATACCCGCAACGGCTATCTGCCATAGAGAAAGACTGCCGATTACGAGAAACAACGCTCCTGCGATCACAATGGTCAATTGCGCAAAGCAGTAGC
>CAYYUL010000078.1:0-2666 GCA_964474915.1 uncultured Candidatus Saccharibacteria bacterium
AGCGCACGTTCTACGGATGCAATAGATATCCTGCCTGCACCTTTGCCCTCTGGCAAAAGCCAACAGGCGAATCCTGCAAGGCGTGCGGAGCCCCTATTGTTGAAGGCCCGAAGAAACGGATCATGTGCTCGAACGCACAGTGCAGCACCCGCGTCCTCTAACCTCTTTTGTGCTTGGCCTCGCCAAGCAGCCAGTGTACAAAACGAGGTTTTTTTGTTATAATAAATTTCATGCCGCGGTGCTGGAATGGTATACAGGGTGGTCTCAAAAACCACTGGGGATTTCCCCATGAGAGTTCGACTCTCTCCCGCGGCACCACGTATACATGTTAGACATTGAATGTCTAACACTCTCTTTTTTAGTTTTTTGCGGTGTTGAGTAATTTTTGCACAATGTAAAAAGCGCCAAACGCGGACACAATGCCGAGAAAAGCGCCTCCTGCAACATCAGAGGGCCAATGCACACCCGCGAACACACGGGCAAGTCCTATGAGTAAAGCAGCGGTGAAAAACGCTGTTCCCGCTTTCTTGTTAAAGCAAAAGACAACGCCAGCGAGCGCGAAATAGAGAGCCGTATGCCCGGATGGAAAGGAAGAGGAAGCCGAATGCTCAAAAAGAGGAGAGAAGCCTAATTCTGCAAAGGGCCGTGGCCGGAACCAAAGCGCGCGGATGGCTTCTGTCAATATAATTCGCGAAAAAACAACCGCGAGCAATGCGGACAAAAGCATATGGATTCGGCGCTCGTGTGCTCGCCATATGAAAAAAAGAAGCGCGGCAATAAAAACATATCCCGCATACTCACCCACCAGCACAGCAGCGCCGTCTACAAGCTGATTCTTTTGAGCAAACTGGTGAATCAGTAAAAAGAAAAACTTATCCATCTTGTTTTGCGAGTATTGCAAGGTTTCTCAATAAACAAGCTACCGTTAAAGGGCCCACGCCTCCTGGAACCGGAGCCAGAAACTTTGCCTTTTCTGAAACGCTCTCTCCATCAACATCGCCCTTGGTGAGCCCCTGTTCAACAGAGGTTCCTTCGTCTATCACGACGGCCCCTTTTTTGATCATGGAACCCGTAATAAGGCCTGGCTTGCCGACTCCGGAAATGATGATGTCTGCTTCTTTTGCGAGTCTCGGAAGATTCCTTGTCGTGCTGTTTGCTATGGTCAAGGTTGCCTTCTGGCGCATAAGCCATACGGCCAGAGGGAATCCGATCAGGCGCCTGGACCCCACGAGAAGAATCCGCTTTCCCGCAACGGAGATATCGTGCTTCTGGAGAAGCGCCTGCACTGCTCCAACCGTAGGAGGAAGAAAAGGAAGCCTCCCCAGCGCGAACAATCCGAAGGAAGCCGACGAAAGCACGTCCGCGTCTTTTTCCAAGGGAATTGCGTCGCAGATTTCCTGGGCGTCAAGATGCGAAGGCAAAGGAAGCTGGACGATGAGCCCCGTGGTAGATCTCTTCTTTGCGATTGTTCTGATTTCTTTTTTCAGTCTCTCCGTGGGCATTCCCTGAAGGAATCTGTGGGCCTTGAACCGTATGCCCGCATACTCGCACGCTCTCTGTTTCTCTCTAAGATATGTTTCAGAGGCCTCATGCTTGCCCACCTGGATTACCGCAAGACAAAGGTTCCGCTTGAAACCTTTGCGCTTGAGTTTCTCAAGCATTTGCTTGGCGATTGGAGCTCCCAGTAAAAGTGTTGCCATTGCAATTATGGAATGGGGAAAGAACCGCAAAGATTCTTCACCTCTTCCCGTATCTTTTTGAGTTTTGGGTTCTCTTCCATCTGCTTTCTGAAATCTCGCAGGTAGGAAATTTTGGATTCTTTGTTTTCCGGGAGCTGAAATTCTTTGATTTCCTGTGCCACCTCGGCAATGAAGCCTCCGATGCGCTTCATTTCTTCTTCTTTCATTCCTCTCGTGGTGATGGCAGGAACCCCCAAACGCACTCCGGAAGGATAAAAAGGCGACGATGGCTCCTGGGGCACCGTATTCTTGTTCACGGTAATGCCGGCAATATCCAGAGCTTCTTCCAGGAACACTCCTTTGCCTTTTCCATGGGGAGTAAGATCAATCACCATCAAATGGTTATCGGTGCCGTTGGAAACGAGCTTCAATCCTTTGCTCATAAGTTCTTGAGCCAGCGCTTTTGCGTTGTTTACGATCTGGCGCCCATATTCTGCGAACTCAGGAGTCATCGCTTCTTTGAGTGTCACCCCTATGGCAGCCACCTGATGCTCGTGAGGCCCTCCCTGAACTCCCGCGGGAAACACCGCCCGGTCTATCTTCTGGCCCAGCTCCGGGTCTTTCTGCAATCCTTTCTCTGTCACCATGATAATGCCTCCCCGCGCTCCCCGAAGGGTCTTGTGGGTCGTGGTGGTGATGATATGCACGAAAGGAGCTGGACTTTTGTGAGACCCTGCTATGACCAAACCTGCAATATGCGCGATGTCGGCTGCAAGATATGCGCCCACCTCGTCTGCTATCTTGCCGAATTCCTCAAAAGGAATCGTTCTCGGATACGCCGTGGCTCCGCACCAGATGAGTTTTGGCTTGTGTTCTTTTGCCAGTCTCCGCACTTCTTCCATGTCCAAATATCCGTCTTCTTTGACGTGGTACGGAATGCTCTGAAAAAACCTTGAGGAAACGTTCACTTTTGCTCCGTGCGTCAAA
>CAYYUL010000079.1:0-2660 GCA_964474915.1 uncultured Candidatus Saccharibacteria bacterium
GCGCCAAGTGGTCGTTTCCTGCCACTCGCGGCTTTGACCCTTTGGCGGCGTTACGGGAGTTTTTTTTGAGGGGGAATTGGGTAGGGGCTCCGCTCTCTTGCATGTTTAGCCGTTCGGCTCTCGAGGGCGCAAGATTTGCAGAGAACTTGGAATGGGCAGCGGACTGGAAATTCTTTATGGATATCGCCCGCAAATTTCCTGTGGTGTATGTGCCAGAATCTGTTGGAGCGTTCGACGTGGTGAGCAGAAAACACTATACGAAACATCAAGGAAGCCTTGCAGCGAAGTTCGAAGATATGCGAATGCGAATATATGCTTTAATGGCATTACTATGAACGAAAAAATCTTGAAGCAAACCATGAGTTTTATAATACCATTGCAGATGTTCGCGACTAATTATTTTTATCTCGTGCTCAAGTATACCTAACGATTGGCTATGAACATTGCGATTCATAACCCCATGTTTAGCGGAGCTGCAGGACTGAATGGATGGATTGTAGAATTCATCAAGCTATACAAGCCGGCCTTCTATATTTCGGATATTCGGTATATTCCTCGTCTTCTCTATTTTATGCAGAGACACGCGCTACCTTCTCTGCAGCATACATTTCTTTTCTCAACAAAAGACGTACGAGCATATGCAGATGTGCTTTTGGGTTTCAATGGTCATCCGTACCGTCAGGAAAGTCGGCCAGTCAAGGAATTTTTGGGACTCAAAATATATCATCTTATGGATTACACCTTTTTCCCTTCGCAAAGTAATAAAGCTTTGATAGATGCAGGCGTAGATTTTGTGTTTGGATACGCGCGCCACGATCTATATTGTCCATTTTTCCAGAAGGCATATCCTTCCTATCAAGGGAAAGTGATTCCTGTCCCATTTGGATTTGCCGAACGCTTTAAAGCGAAAACTCCCCTTGAAGAACGTAAGAATAAAGTGATTGCCCTTGGTGCAGTAAACTCGTTCAGCGATCCGGTACACGACATCGACGACTTTAAAGAACTCAACACGTTCTTTCTTGAACGCGGAGAGAGATTTATGCATAAGTTTCGGCGTATGCTTGTGGAGAATGAGCAGGGTCTTTCCGATATAATGGATAGTAAGCTGCCACATTTTCCTCAAGTGAAAGATTTTGGTTATGATATTGTTCAAGTTTTGAATCAGTATAAAATGTTTGTAAGTTGTGAGAGTTTATTATATTTTCCAGCTGCAAAAACGTTTGAGGGGCCTGCGAGCGGGACAGCGCTCATCTGCTCTGATCATCCTTGCTTTGGAGATTTGGGTTTTCAGGACGGCATAAATTGTATCACGCACAGGCAATTTGATCTTGGGAATTTTCGAGAGAAAGCCTCTTTTTACATAAGTCATCCCGAACAACTTTTACAGATTCAGTATGCTGGTACTTCATATGTGCGTGAGAATTTCAACCACAAAAAAATTGCAGAGTATGTGTATGGAGAAATTGAAAGACGATACCAAACAGGTTCCTCATATAGTATATGAATAATTCTCCGTTGGTTTCTATCATCCTTCCAACATACAATAGATGCCATTATATCAAAAAGGCGATTGAGAGCGCGCTCGTACAAACTCATAAGAATTTTGAGTTCGTCATTGTTGATGATTGTTCTTCCGATGGAACCTCAAGTTTACTCAAAACGTACGCGCAAAGAGATGCGAGGATAATTATTGTTCGCAACGAAAAAAATGTTGGCTTGGTGAAATCATTAAATAAGGGAATTCAGCATGCGAAAGGCATGTATATAGCCCGTCTTGATGATGATGACGTTTGGTGCGACACTCAAAAACTTGAGAAGCAAGTCGCGTTTCTTGAAAAAAATCCAGAGTATGTGCTTGTGGGAGGCGGGCAGATACGCATTGATGAAAAAGGAAAAGAAATCTCGCGTTTCTTGCTTCCCGAGAACGATAGGGATATTCGTAACTTTATTCTGCAACGTAACCCCTTTACGCATACAAGCGTTCTTTTCAGAAAAGAAACCTGGAAGAAGGTTGGGGGATACGACGAATCGCTGATTTTCTCTGAGGACTGGGATTTATGGTTAAAATTTGGGCGCATCGGGAAGCTGTATAATTTTCAAGAATACTTTGTGGACTACCTTTGGGGAAGCCAAAACAGATCAAACGAGCATATGGTTCGCGACGCGCTGATTAATATGAAATTGCGCATACGATACCGCAAGAGTTTCCCTGGTTTTTTTAAAGCTTTTTTCCGTGGATGTCTCGCGGTGGCGTACGCAATACTGCCATTCCGTTTACTCATGCGCCGCTTGTTTTCATGATTGAAGCCAATTCAACAGGAAAAACAAAAGTATGTCATGTGGTGTCCGTGCGCCGCAAACTGAAAGCTGCTCTAAAGTTGTGAAATGATTGCGCGTCGTGCCTTCTCGTAGTAGCTTTTGGGAAGAAGCGCCCGAAGAGTCCTGAAGGGAAGCGCGATGAAAAACATCGCGAGATTGCGTACCAGTCTGCTCAAATCTCCGGCTGCCTGCCTTTCCTTTTCTTGAGAGAGCGCCTCAATCCTGGTAAGTTCCTCTTTGATATTCCCTAGCCCATGTGTCCTCCGGGTGATAAGTTCATGGATGGCGGGCTGTCTCCAGGAGGGTTTGGATGCGACAACGTTCCAGTGTTCGTCATACGG
>CAYYUL010000080.1:0-2646 GCA_964474915.1 uncultured Candidatus Saccharibacteria bacterium
ATACGGCGGTTCAATTCCGCCCGCGGCCTCCAAGGTCAAAGTATTCTGCTTCGCAGAACCCCGGGAATTTCTTAACGAAAATCGAAGATTTTCTAAAATTCCCCTTGAAGCCAATACTTTGGCTTCAAGCCCGGGTGGAGAAACTGGCAGACTCGGAAGGCTTAAAACTTTCTGCCGAAAGGCGTGAGGGTTCGAATCCCTCCCCGGGCACAAACGTAAAAACAAAAACGGGCTTTGGGCCCGTTTTGTTTTAACATAGCAATGTCAAGCTTGCTTAAAATACTTCAATATAGGTTGTCTTTGCTCCGAAGTAGACGGCTTCCTCAGTATCGGGAAACCAGATGTCCACCTGGTAGCCTTTTCTCGCATGCATGCGGTCTTCTACCGTAAACACTTTATCTCCATAAAGTTCTGGCACTTTGATCTTGGTGCCGAACGGCAGGAAGTTTGCGGCCACCGTTCCCTCCTTGACCGTTGTTCCGGAAGCCGTGATAAACGGCGTGTCGTCGGTCTGCTCAATCGTGGAAGAGTAGGCGGTCGCCATCACAGAGATTTTCCTTGTGGCTGGCACCCCCGTGATTGTCATGGAGGATGAGAGGAGTGCATTCCCCTGAATCAGGAAAAGGCGCTCTTCGGTACCCGGAGACTCCTCTTCAAGAAGAGAAGAGGGGGAATGAATGTCTATAAGGCCTCCCCAAGGGAAAACTCCCAATAAAGAGAGGGTAACGCTCATAGACATTATGGAGTTTTTGATATTTTTCATACAAAAACCTCTGTTCTAGAGGTTCTATTAATGATACTCCTTTCCTCCCCCAAAGTCAAGGGGTTGTAGGGGAACAGCTAAGTTTTCCACAAACCGTGAAATTTGACACTTTTTTTGGCTTTGATACAATGAGAGGCGGAAATTGGTTGTATAGGAAGTCTTTTTCCTATACAATATATTGTATAGATTAACCGTATGACATGTCCCTATTGTAAAGGGAGTACGCAGGTCGTGAATTCGCGTCCCGTGGAGAACGGGAAAGCAATAAAAAGGCGCCGTGAGTGCCTTTCTTGTTCCAAACGCTTCAGTTCGTATGAGCGAATGTCCCTGGGAGACCTGAAAGTGGTAAAGCGCAGTGGCGGCAAAGAACGGTCTTCGCGCCATACGAGAGAGGCAGGCCTGAGAAAAGCGCTGGAAAAGCGCCCAATTTCAGAGGATGGCTTCCAAAAGCTCCTAGTCGACATTGAAAACGACCTGTTCAGCCTCGAAAAGGACACGGTAACTTCAGAACAGGTCGGAAGAGCGGTGCTTTCAAGGCTCCAGAAAGCAGACAAGGTGGGGTATCTGAGGTTCGCTTCTGTATACAGGAACTTTAAGAGTCCAAAGGCCTTTGAGAAAGAAATCCAAAAGTTAGAAAAGCAGAAGTAACTTTGACAGGGTTCCTTGTCCCGTAATACAATATCAAATGTTTCTCCCGCAATAACTTCTCCATCATGCTCAACATTTCAAAGAAGCAGAAAGAACAGGTCAACAAGACATTTTCAGAGAATGCTTTGCGCATGATGCGCAAACGCTATCTCCTTCCCCTCAAGGATGGGACTCAGGAGATGCCGGCCGACATGTTCGAACGGGTTTCCGACTCATTGGCCCTTGTGGAAAAGACCTATAAGAAAAAAGAGGCTCAAATAGAGAAGATAGCGAGAGATTTTTTTGAAATCATGTCCAACAAGGAGTTCACGCCCGCAGGCAGGACTCTGACGAATGCTGGAGGAGAAACTCCATTGATCGCAAACTGCATCGTCCTTCCCATCCACGACTCCATGGAGAGCATTTTCCAAACGTTGAAGGATGCGGCTCTCCTGCAGCAGGCGGGATGCGGGCTCGGGTTCGATCTTTCTGAAATGCGGCCTGCCGATTCCCCCACCAAAACATCGCGAGGGAGGGCATCGGGGCCGGTTTCTTTTTTGAAGGTATACGACGCGGCTTTCGGAACCATTAAGCAGCAGGGTAGGCATGGAGCCAATATGGCTATGATGCGGGTTGATCATCCCGACGTGCTGGATTTCATCCGGTGCAAGAAAATAGAAGGAGACATCCGCAATTTCAATATTTCAGTGACCGTGACGGACGAGTTCATGAACACTCTGGAAAAATCTCCTGACAAACAGTGGGTGTGCACATTTAAAGGAAAGAAAATGAAGCCGCACCATGTGCTTCGCCATCCAAACGGGTCAGTGTACGGTTCCGAAGAAGCAGATATTACCGTAAAGCAACTTTTCGACGAATTGGTTGAAGGCGCATGGGCGAACGGAGAGCCAGGTATCGCTTTCATTGATACGGTGAACAAGACCAATCCTCTTCCAGGCTTAGGCCCCATTACTTCTTCTAACCCGTGCGCTGAACAATATCTTCATGCGTACGACAACTGCAATCTGGGATCTATTAATCTGGCTGCGTTCGTGAAGAGCAAGAAAGTAAATTGGGCAAGATTGCGGTTTACCACGAGAACAGCGGTGCGGCTGTTGGATAATGTCATAGACAAGTTTGATTTTCCAGTGCCCCAGGTGACCGATCTCGCGCGAAAGAACCGGAGAATAGGATTGGGCATCATGGGCTGGGCGGATATGCTCTATCAGCTGGAGATCCCCTATAATTCCTCAAGA
>CAYYUL010000081.1:0-1147 GCA_964474915.1 uncultured Candidatus Saccharibacteria bacterium
TTGGATGAAGCGAGTCTTGTTCTGACTAATAAATCTTCGAGAGAAAGATTCTCGCTGGGAAGAGAAACTTCTTCTATCTCCGTCGGAAGTTCTTTCTTCTGGAATACCTTCTGGAACTCCCGCTCAGCTTTCTCTGCCGAGTTCTTGTTGTGGTATTGAGCGACAATAGTGTTTGCCAACTTCATTTTCAGGTCTCGAGGCGAGAGCGTCTTTGTAAGTTTTTGCACGTCTTCTTCTTTGATATCCGTGAGCAAATCAAAGTATTGGGGCACCAGTTCATCCCTCACCGCCATGAGCTTTCCGTACATTTCGTTTGGTCCATCCAAAAGATTGACGGTGTTCCCAAGCGACTTGCTCATCTTTCTGCCGTCCGGCCCCAAGAGGAGAGGGGTGGTTAATACGTACTTCTCTTTGTTGTGATACGCGCGCTGGAGCTCTCTTCCGACAAGCATATTAAACGTCTGATCTGTTCCGCCAACCTCAAGATCTACGTCCAACGCCACCGAATCATATCCCTGCAAAAGAGGGTACAGCATCTCATGCAGCCAGATCGGCTGCCCGCGCTTCTTGCGCCCTTGAAACATGTCTCGCTCGAGCAAGTGGGACACCGTGGCATGAGAGGCGAGCTCCTGGATGTCTTGCATTGACATGTTGCCCAGCCATGCGTGGTTTTGTTCAATGCGCGCTCGCCGCAAGTCCAAAATCAACCCAGCCTGCTTGCGATAGGTATGGATATTCTCCCTGATCTTCCGCTCAGAAAGCGGCTGTCGAGCCTGATCTCTGCCGGTAGGGTCGCCGATGCGCGCGGTAAAGGTTCCGAAAAGCAGGATGACTTCGTGACCGAGTTCCTGAAACTGGGAAATCTTGCGGAGGACAACGGCGTGGCCCAAATGGAGATTCGGGTCCGTGGGGTCAATGCCAACATACAGCCGGATTTTCTTTTTCTTCATTAAGGCCTCCAGCCCTTCCTTTGTGGGAAGCACCTGGGCCACGCTTCTCGTGAGAACTTCCTGAATGGGTGTCATTATCACCCATTCTATGGTAATTTTGAGTATAATGTCAAAAAGAATCTCAAAACGGAACAGAAAACCTCTCCTCAAACCAACACCTCAGGCAATATTGTCCGCATTCCTGGCTCTTTGTATCG
>CAYYUL010000081.1:1157-2555 GCA_964474915.1 uncultured Candidatus Saccharibacteria bacterium
TCTCCTCTATGAAATCTACGGGGAAGAAAAGCGAGAGGTGATCCCCTTGGACCAGGTCCCCCAATCCCTTAAGGGGGCGATTATCGCAACGGAAGACGAGAATTTTTACCGCCATCATGGAATCGACCCGAAAGGAATGATCAGGTCTTTGCTTATCAATGTGCGCTCTCTGTCCCCTCTGCAGGGCGGAAGCACCCTCACCCAGCAGCTGGTCAGAACATCATTTCTCTCTCGCACGAAAACAGTGGAGCGCAAAGTGAAAGAAATAATCCTCACCTTAGAGCTTGAGCGGAGGTACTCAAAAGACCAGATTTTGGGATTCTACCTTAACCAGGTGCCCTTGGGATCCAATGCGTACGGAGTAAGCGAGGGCAGCAAGCTGTTGTTCGGGAAAAAACCTTCGGCTCTCACGATTGAAGAATCTGCCGTGATGGCGGCTCTTATCAAGGCCCCCTCGTACTATTCCCCATTCGGCCCTCATAGAAGAGAGCTGTTGGAGCGGAAGAATTACGTGCTCGATCGGATGCAGGAAACCGGATATATCACGAAAGAAGAGGGTGGGGCCGCAAAAGAAATGCAGATTGTCTTCCTGGATCCCTCGGAAAACATCGTGGCCCCCCACTTCACCCTCGGAGTCGTTTCTGAACTCTCGGAACGCTACGGAGAAGAGTATCTGCGAGAGAATGGGCTTCGCGTACGGACAACGCTGGATTGGGATCTCCAGCAAGAAGCCGAAAAAGTGGTTGCGGAATTCTCAAAAACAAACATCTCCTACGAAGCTCATAACGCATCGCTTGTCGCCATTGACCCCAAAACCGGAGAGATTTTAGCGATGGTGGGGTCTAAAGATTGGTTCGGTGATGCGGAACCAGCCAACTGTATTCCTGGAGCAACCTGCTCATTCGACCCCAAGCTCAATGTCGCCACGGCCTCGCCCGGGCGCCAGCCGGGATCCGCATTCAAGCCTTTTGTCTACGCTACCGCTTTTGAAAAAGGGGCTGTGGACTCCACGGTTGTGGTGGACGAACCCACGAATTTCGGGATATGGGGGGGAGAACCGTATGCCCCTCAAAATTACGACGGAAAGTTCAGGGGCCCCGTAAGCCTGCGCCAGGCCCTGGCCCAATCGCTGAACGTCCCCTCGGTAAAAGTTCTGAATGAGCTTGCGGGGCTTGAAGACAGCATTAACTTGGCGAAAGCCATGGGCATCACCACGCTCAACCAAGGCCCGTCTTTTTACGGGTTGGCGCTTGTGCTGGGGGGCGGGGAGGTAAAGCTTCTTGATATGGTTTCGGCATACGGCGTGTTCGCGAACGAGGGAAGGCGCGCGCCGGCTTTTGATATTCTTGAAGTGCAAGACAGCAAGGGAACCATACTAGAGTCCCGCAAAAACACTCC
>CAYYUL010000082.1:0-2534 GCA_964474915.1 uncultured Candidatus Saccharibacteria bacterium
GCCCATGAGATGTCAGCTCTTCTGGCAAAAGAGAAGGGAGAATTTCCCAATTACCCAAAAAGCATATATGCGAAAAAGAAAGTGAAGATGCGCAACGCAGCGTTAACGACCGTGGCCCCCACAGGATCTATTTCCATGATGCTGGATTGCTCTTCCGGCATTGAGCCGAACTTTGCCCTAGGGTATGTCAAGCAGGACAAAGGCGGCCAGCAGTATAAGTATTTCAACCGCTACTTTGAGCAGGCGCTTGAAAGCCTAAAGCTTTCCAAAAAACAAAAGGACGAGGTTATGGAGGAGATCTTGAAGACAGGCTCCATCCAGAGCATTTCGTTTCTTCCCGAGAACCTGCGCCGGGTATTTGCCATTGCAATGGATATCTCGGGAGAATACCACATGAAAATGCAGGCCGTGTTCCAGCAGAATGTGGATAACTCCATTTCAAAGACCATCAACCTTCCCAATTCCGCCACGAGAGAAGAGGTGGCGCAGGGGTTCGTATCTGCCTGGAAGCTCGGATGCAAATCCTGCACCGTGTACCGGGACGGGAGCAGGTCTATTCAGGTTTTGAATTTGGGCACGGGAGAAAACATCGTGTCTACGACCGAGGTTCCGGGAACCAAGAAGGCAATGGCCCTCAAGGAAGACGAGCACCGCATTGGCCCCCGCAAGCGCCCGGACATCATGAAAGGGAATACCTACCGCGTGAAAACGGGATACGGCACCTTGTATGTGACGGTGAACAACGACGAACAGGGGATTCCCTTTGAGGTGTTCGCCACCATCGGCAAATCAGGGGGGTTCTTCCAGGAGCAGTCAGAAGGAATCTGCAGATTGATCTCTCTGGCGCTGCGGTCCGGGGTGAAGCTGGAAGAGGTGATCGATAATATCAAGGGAATCCGCGGCCCAATGCCCATATTTACGGAAAAAGGGACCATTCTTTCCTTGCCGGACGCCATTGGAAGGATCCTGGAAGATCATATGGGCGTGATGCGGGACGTGGAAGAAACAATTGCAAGGCCAGAGAATCAGGAAGTCCTGCCGCTTTCTTCCTTAAGTGTCGTAGAGAAATCCATTGCAAACTTCGGGTTCATGCCGGGATGCCCCGATTGCGGAGCCCAGCTTCAGATGCAGGAGGGCTGCATGAGCTGCAAGTCATGCGGATTCAGCCGATGCAGTTAAGCGAGTGTTCCCTATGCCTCTCTTCTACACCGGGAACGGAGACAAAGGGAGCTCGTTCGTAGGGAAAAAGAAAGTTCCCAAGGACTCTCTCGTGCTGGAAACGCTCGGCGAGTTAGACGAGCTCAATAGCTTGCTTGGCGTATTGCGGAATATATTTCGCGAGAGTGCTCTATCCAAGAAACTCGAGCAGATTCAAGAGAACCTTTTCATCATCCAGGCAAGAGTCGCATGGTCTCTCTTCCCAAAGTTTAAAGCCCCTTCTCTCCGCAAAGAGAAGATATTCTCCATGGAAAAGGAAATCGAGCACATAGAGCGTTCGATCAATCCTGGGCGCGGATTCATCATCCCCGGGTCTACCGTGAGATCTGCGTGGCTGGATTTCTCAAGGGCGGTATCGCGGAGAGCGGAACGCAGAGTCTACGGACTTTCCAAGAACAAGAAGCTTCCCCAGGAAATCCTGACGTACCTGAACCGCCTTTCAAGCTATCTCTACGCATTGGCCCGCCTGGAGGCTTCCTTTGAAAAAAAGAAAGAGCATCACCCCTCGTATACATAACTTATGAATCGTCCCCTTTTTTTCTTTACCCTGAGCATTTGTTTCGTGGCGTTCGCTTCGCGCCTGTTCCCCCATGTTCCCAACTTCACTCCCGTAGGAGCTCTGGCGCTTTTTGCTGGAGTATACCTTGCCCCGAAGACGAAATGGGCGTCTTTACTTCCCTTGCCCGTCCTTTTTTTGTCAGATATCTTCATCGGGTTCTATGAGTGGCAGATCATGGGGCTCGTGTATGCAAGCTTTCTGTTGTACGGGGCAATAGGATTTTTGGTCTCCCGAAAGAAAAATCCCCTCACTATTGTAGGAGGAACGTTCGGCGGGGCGCTTCTGTTCTTTCTGATTACGAACTTTGGAGTATGGGCGTTTTCTGGCCTCTATGAGAAATCTTTTGCGGGACTGGTCAACGCGTACCTGCTCGCTATTCCCTTTTTCCGCTCCATGGTTTTGGGAGATGTTATATTTACTGCTGTCTTTTTCGGAGCGTATGAGGCTCTCTATGCACTTGTTTTCTCAAAGCAGAAAAAACCTCTCCTTGCCAGCGTTTCTCAAACCCTATAGAATAAAGAAATTCGCTCTTTAAGGAGGAACATCACATGACAACTGCTGTGGCACAGGAAGCGTCTCGTCCGCCGTGCGACGAATGCAGAACGTGGGGGCAATATTTTCGCAAACACGTCTTAGAACTCCTGTAGATTTCGCTCCTCCAGAGACACCATGCATAATGGTGTCTTTTTCTTTGGAGCGGGAGACGGGGATCGAACCCGCGATCTTCTCGTTGGCAACGAAACGTTCTATCACTGAA